>CANJXV010000108.1 GCA_947478935.1 Comamonadaceae bacterium | reverse complement strand
CACGGTGATGCTTTGCGCAAAAAGTAACCAGTAACGCTTCATGGACTTACCCGCAGGGCTGCGCCGGAAGGCGGCGCACAAGCCGCAAATTGTAGGCGTCGCGCTTTGTTTGCGAGGCAGTGCGTCTTGGTAGTGAGGGCTTGCGTAATTTTGTACGGTCCGCAAGTGGGCGGCGAATGCGATGGAGCACCAAATCTCGATCGATTTGCGACCGCAATTGAAGGCCGATCGCGGCGCGGATAATCCGTCCATCGCGCTAGTTTGGCGCGACTACCCACCCGATGAGCCAGCCCATGACCGACCACCTTACGCTGCTTGCGGCTTTTGATGCCATGCTGGAGCCCCAGCGTTTCAAAGACTATGGGCCCAACGGCTTGCAGGTGGAGGGGCGGCGACCGGTGCGCAAACTAGTTTCTGGCGTCACCGCCAGCCTGGCGCTGATCGAGGCTGCTATCGCGCAGGACGCCGATGCGATTTTTGTACACCATGGCTTGTTTTGGCGCGGCCACGACGGGCGGGTGACCGGCTGGTTGCGCCAACGCTTGGCTTTGTTGCTGGCCCATGACGTCCATTTATTCGCCTACCATTTGCCCTTAGACGCCCATCCGCAATGGGGCAATAACGCGCAACTGGGCCAGCGCTTGGGTTTTGAGGCGCAGTCTCGCTTTGGCGAGCAGGATCTTGGCTGGCTGGGAAAGCCGCAGGCCGGTGCTTTTACCGATTCGCAGGCCCTGGCTGACCAGGTGCAATCTGCGTTGGGCCGCCCGGTGGTGATGGTCGCTGGCAAGGTTGGCCCCCTGCAATGCATTGCTTGGTGTACCGGCGGGGCGCAAGGCTATTTCGAAGCTGCGATTGCGGCCGGGGCTGATGCCTTCATCACCGGCGAGATCTCTGAGCCCCAGGCGCATTACGCCCGGGAGTGCGGCGTCACTTTTATCGCCTGCGGCCACCACGCCAGCGAACGCTATGGCGCGCCCGCCGTGGCGGGGCAGGTAGCGCAGCAGTTAGGCATTGCGCACGCCTTCATCGACGTGGACAACCCGGCGTAAAGGCCTTGACGATGACGCAATCGACTTCTCTGGCCAAGCCGCTGGCCATCACCATGGGCGATGCGGCCGGCATCGGCCCGGAAATTATTGCCAAAGCCTACGCCGACCGGGCTGCGTCGATGCAGGGCAGTTTTGTGGCGGGTGACGTCCAGGCCATGCGCCGCGCCAGCGCCTTAGTGGCCCAAGGCCTAGCTTGGCCGGTGTTGCAAATTAGCGATCCGCAAGAGGCACTGCAGGTGCCGCCGCGCTGTATCCCGGTTTTGCAAGTGGGCGCGCCCATGCTTTCGGTGCCCTATGGGCAGGTTAGCGCGGTAGCGGGTGAATTTGCAGGGCGTTGCGTGCAATGGGCGGCCCAGCAAGCGCTTGATGGCGTAATCGCCGCCGTGGTGACGGCGCCGCTCAATAAGCAAAGCCTGTCCGCTGCGGGCCCGCCTTTTGATAGTTTTCCCGGCCATACTGAAATATTGCAGGCGCTGGCCGCCCGGCATGCGGGCCTGCCGTTGGAGGGCTTGCCAGTGCGCATGATGCTGGCCAATGAGGAACTGCGCACCGTGCTGGTCAGCATCCACCTGTCTTTGCGCCGAGCGATTGAGGCCGTGACCGAAGCAGCGGTGCAGGAGACCATACGCATTACCGATACGGCCTTGCGCCCGGTGCTGGGCCGCGCGCCGCGCATCGCCGTGGCTGGTCTCAATCCACATGCAGGCGAGGGTGGCCTGTTTGGCGACGAGGAGCAAAGCATCATTGGCCCCGCGATTGCGGCGGCGCGTCGGGGCGGCTGCGATGCCAGCGGCCCCTGGCCGCCGGATACGGTTTTTATGCAGGCGCGGGCCATGGGCCCAGGGCCGCGCTTTGACGTGGTTATTGCCATGTACCACGACCAGGGCCTGATTCCGGTGAAATACCTGGGCGTGGAGCATGGCGTAAACCTGACGCTAGGTCTGCCCTTTGTGCGTACCAGCCCGGACCATGGCACTGCTTTTGACATTGCCGGCCAGGGCGTAGCCGATGCCTCCAGCCTGATGGCGGCCGTGCGCGTGGCGCGTGAGTGGGTGGGCGCAGCGCAGCTATAAGCACTATTTTGTTGCCCGCAGAGCTCATGGTGCACTGCCGCAGCCCAGATCGAGTGCCTAACGCTCAGCTACAATGCCCAGTTACCTTTTAGTGATTTTTGCTGAGGATTCTCATGAGCGACACCCTCGCCGGTACCCCATCGCACGACTCGAGCAAACGGACGTGGATCATCACCTCCTCCTGCGTAGGCGCGGCGGGTGCCTTGACTGCAGTAGTGCCCTTTGTCAGTTCTTTCCAACCTTCCGAGCGTGCCAAAGCCGCCGGCGCCGCTGTCGAGGTGGATATTTCCGCCATCAAGCCCGGTGAAAAGCTGACCGTCGAGTGGCGTGGCAAGCCGGTTTGGGTGGTGCGGCGCACCCCCGAACAATTGGCAGCATTGGAAACGCTTACTGGCGCATTGGCCGACCCGCAATCCGAGCGCAAGCCTGACGAGCTCACCCCCAAATACGCCCGCAACCCGGGCCGTTCCATCAAACCTGAGTTTTTGGTTGTGGTCGGTATTTGCAGCCATTTGGGTTGTTCGCCTTCAGACAAATTCCAAATCGGCGCCCAACCCTCACTGCCTGACGACTGGAAAGGCGGCTTTTTGTGCCCCTGCCATGGTTCAACCTTCGATATGGCCGGACGCGTCTTTAAAAACAAGCCTGCGCCGGACAACCTTGAGGTGCCGCCGCATATGTTCGTCTCCGACAGCAAGTTGCTGATCGGCGAAGACAAACAAGCCTGACCCTACGCCTTCGGAGCACACCATGGCTGAATTCAAAGAAATTTCCCCCAACGCGCCCGCCGGTGCCAAATTAGGCAACTGGCTTGAAAACCGTTTCCCCTCAGCGTTTGACGCTTATCGCGTTCATCTTTCTGAATATTACGCGCCCAAAAATTTCAATATTTTTTATATTTTCGGCGGCTTATCGATAATGGTATTGGTCATCCAGATCGTCACTGGAATTTTTCTGGTCATGCATTACAAACCAGATGCCGCGCTGGCGTTTGGATCGGTCGAATACATCATGCGTGATGTGCCATGGGGCTGGTTGATCCGCTATATGCACTCCACTGGCGCCTCGGCCTTCTTTATCGTGGTGTATTTGCATATGTTTCGTGGCCTTATTTATGGCAGTTACCGTAAGCCGCGCGAACTCGTTTGGCTTTTCGGTTGCGCCATCTTCTTGTGCTTGATGGCCGAAGCGTTTATGGGCTACCTGCTGCCTTGGGGCCAGATGAGCTACTGGGGTGCGCAAGTGATCGTGAACTTGTTTGCCGCCGTGCCCTTTGTTGGTCCGGACCTCGCGCTGCTGATTCGTGGTGACTATGTGGTGGGTGATGCGACGCTCAATCGCTTCTTTAGCTTCCACGTCATCGCCGTGCCGCTGGTCCTGCTGGGCCTAGTGGTCGCGCATTTGCTGGCTTTGCACGATGTGGGTTCCAACAACCCCGATGGCGTCGAGATCAAAGGCCCCAACGCCCCCAAGGACGCTAAAGGTAAACCTCTAGACGGCATCCCATTCCACCCCTATTACACGGTGCATGACATTTTTGCTGTCAGCATGTTCCTGATGGTGTTCACCGCCATCATCTTCTTCGCGCCTGAATTTGGCGGCTACTTCTTAGAGTACAACAACTTCATTCCGGCCGACCCGCTTAAGACGCCTTTGCACATCGCACCGGTCTGGTACTTCACGCCCTACTACTCGATGCTTCGCGCTATCACCGGTGAAATGGTTTATGTGCTGATCGCCTGTATCTGGCTTGCTGCGTTACTCGCTGTGACCCGTGGCAAATTGGCTGCACTCTTCAAAGTGGTTGCCCTCGGTGCAGCGGCTGTGGTCACCGTCATGATGCTCAACACCGACGCCAAATTCTGGGGCGTGGTGATCATGGGTGGCGCGGTGGTGATTTTGTTCTTCTTGCCTTGGCTGGACAATTGCGACGTCAAATCCATCCGCTACCGCCCCGATTGGCACAAGTACATGTATGGCATCTTTGTCATTAACTTCGTCATCTTGGCCTACTTGGGCGTGCAGCCACCGTCACAGATCGGTGAGCGGGTATCGCAGGTCGGAACTCTGTTCTATTTCGGATTTTTCCTGCTGATGCCCTGGTGGAGCCGGATCGGTCAATCCAAGCCGGTGCCTAGCCGTGTTGTTTTCGCCGCCCATTAAGCTGGAGTTATTGAAAATGAAAAAATTTGTACTCAGCTTTTTGACTGCATTGGCTTTGGTGTCGGGCGTTCAGGCCAACACCGGCGGCATCGCCTGGGATAAAGCGCCCAACAATCTGAACGACATGGGCGCCTTGCAAAATGGCGCCAAAGTGTTTGTTAACTACTGCCTTAACTGCCACGCAGCGGCTTACATGCGTTTTAACCGCCTGAAAGACATCGGCCTTACCGAGCAGCAGATCAAAGACAACCTGCTGTTCACCACCGATAAAGTGGGCGAGACCATGAAGGTGGCTATCGACCCGCGCCAGGCCAAAGAATGGTTTGGCGGCAACCCACCGGACTTGACCGTGATCGCCCGGTCGCGCTCTTCGGGCCAGGGCAGCGGTGCAGATTACCTTTACACCTATTTGCGCAGTTACTACCCGGACGAAAGTAAGGCCACTGGTTGGAACAACCTGGCTTTCCCCAACGTAGGCATGCCCCACGTACTGTGGGAATTGCAGGGTAAGCGGGCGCCGGTGTATGCCAAAGAAGAAGTTCATGGACACGAGACCGAAATCTTTAAGGGCTGGGAACAAGTCAGCCCCGGCAAGATGACCCCGCTGGAGTACGACCATATGGTGGGCGACCTGGTGGGTTATCTGCAGTGGATGTCCGAGCCTTCTCAAAGCAAGCGTGTGCAGGTTGGCGTGTGGGTTTTGATCTTCCTCACCGTGATGACCGTGTTTACTTGGCGCTTGAATGCAGCGTTCTGGAAAGACGTGAAGTAATTCGAATAAGCAATGCGTGCCGGTTTGATCGTCAGACCGGTGCCTGTCAGAGTGGGTCTGCAAAGCGCACCCACTCTTTTTAATTTTTAGGAGTCTCCCGCCATGATGGTGCTGTATTCAGGAACAACCTGCCCTTTTTCTCACCGCTGCCGTTTTGTGCTTTTTGAAAAAGGCATGGACTTTGAAATCCGTGACGTCGACTTGTACAACAAGCCCGAAGATATCAATGTGATGAACCCGTATGGTCAGGTGCCGATTTTGGTCGAGCGCGACCTGATTTTGTACGAGTCCAACATCATTAACGAGTACATCGACGAGCGCTTCCCGCATCCCCAATTAATGCCCGGGGATCCGGTGGACCGTGCCCGCGTGCGCTTGTTCCTGCTCAATTTTGAGAAAGAACTTTTTGTGCATGTCACGACGCTCGAATCGCGAAGCAGCAAAAATAATGACAAAACCCTGGACAAAGCGCGCGCTCATATCCGGGATCGTTTGACCCAGCTGGCTCCCGTGTTCCTGAAAAACAAATTCATGATGGGCGAAAGCTTTTCGATGCTGGACGTGGCCATTGCGCCGCTTTTGTGGCGTTTGGAGTATTACGGCATCGACCTGAGCAAAAACGCTGCGCCTTTGCTGAAATATGCCGAGCGCATTTTTTCGCGCCCCGCTTATATTGAAGCGCTGACGCCCTCCGAAAAGGTCATGCGCAAATAAAGCTTGGCAAAGCAGCCCAAGGAGCGCTAGTGGTGTCCCAAACCCCCATCGTAAGTTCTACGCGCCCTTACATGGTTCGCGCCATGTACGACTGGTGTGTGGATAACCAACTCACGCCGTTTATCGTGGTGTCGGTGGACGCGAGCGTGCGTGTACCTACAGAATTTGTGCGTGATGGCGAAATCGTGCTCAATATCAGCATGGGTGCGACCAGCAGCCTCGTGCTGGGCAATGACTACATTGATTTCAAAGCGCGATTTGGTGGCGTGGCGCGCGACATCAGCGTACCCATGGGTCGCGTGTCGGCCATTTACGCGCGCGAAAACGGGCAGGGTATGACCTTTCCCTTAGATGTTACGGTGACCAAGTCCGACGCTACTGCGCCCGTGCAGCCTGTGGCAGCAGCGCCGGTCTTGAGTGGTGTGCAAACAAGTACTTCTTCGATCAAACCCACGCCGGGGCAAGCTGGCGAGGATGCGCGTGTTGAACACAAGCCCGCTGGCAGCAGCCCGCGCCCGGCACTCACGCGCATCAAATAAAGCGGCGCTATTGGTGCCCATTGCGCATTGGTTTGAAGGGCACTTTGCCTGTCGGGCCTACGTTAGAATCGCGTCCGTGCCGATTTAGCTCAGTTGGTAGAGCAACCGCCTTGTAAGCGGTAGGTCATCAGTTCGAATCCGATAATCGGCACCATGTTGAAAGCCAGCATCGCGTTGCGATCGCTGGCTTTTTTTGGGTTTAAAACTTTCCGCAACTTGTATTGCGCCTTACATGTTGCCCAAAACCACCAGAAAAAAGAACAGCAGGCACATGGCTGCAAGCCATACGGCGAGAACTGTGATTACCGTTTTGATCATGAAGTTTCTCCACTAATGGCGCATTTGTTAAATTCAAGCTTAATGGGTGGAGAGTTACTATATTAGGCCCTTATTGTGCAATTGCGAAATTGCCGACCAGAACGGGGATAGGTGTTGACCATAGCTAAAAGTAATTGGCAGATTAGGTTTGCAAAGGCACTGCGCAGCACGCATTGGTCTGTCTGTGCCTTGGCCTGTCTGAGCCTGGCCGCCTGCGAGGAATCCCCTGTCGACCGCTGCGTCAAATCCCGGCTCAAGGTGTGGGACGCGCACTCCGAAAAAACGCCCTGGCGCATTTCAGAGGCGACGGGGCAAACCCGCAGCGATTTCGAGGCCAAGGCGCGCGGGTGGTGCGCTCAGGAAGCGGGCGGCCAATGAGGGATCATCCACTTTTTCCCTGCCTGAACGGATATTTTTGTCCAGGATCGTGTCTTGCCTTTATAGTGGGGGAACGGCCTTGTGCCGTTTAGAGACTTCGTTCGGAATTTGCGATGTGCCGCCAGGCTCTCCAGTCCGTGATAACACAATGCCCTAACAGGATGGATGACGATGAACTTCAATGCTTTCTTGAAAATTGCCGGTGCAGCTATGTTGATACTGACCTTAAACGGTTGCGCCACCATAACTGATCTAGGGACTACGGTTTCCAATACTGCCTCCAAGGCCGGTGACGTGGTCAAGGGCATTTTTACCCCCGCCGAGAAAAAATAATCGCGCAACTCCGCCCGGCCTGGTGCCGGTCGGGTGCAACCATCCAGCGCATGCCGCGCTTGCGTTAGAGCAAGCGCCGCTTGACTTTCTTATCCCAGTGCCGCACCAAAATTTGCTTGTCGCCCTCAAAAGCTTCCAGCTTGCCGGTGATGCGGAAATGCGTGGCGCTAGCCGTCATGCTGCTATAGGTTTCGGTACGCGTGACCCAATCGCCGCGCGAAGTTTCCATGCTCCAGTGGCATTCCTGGCGGGCCGATAAAGGGTCGTCGGGCAATATGCTGTAGCGCTCGCGTCCGCGTCCCCAGGTCGTCAGGCCATGTTCCAGGTTGGTGATGCGACCAAAGTCGTCTTCAATCACCATACGCCGCTCGCCTGTGGCTTGGTCTGTTGTTACTTCCCGTTTGTTCCAAGGCGCATCCAGCGTCTTGAGACGCACTGCGGGCGCCGCCTCTGCTGGCTCAAAACGCGGCGCATTTTCGCCCCGCACTTTGGCCCGTACTGGCAAGTCTAGGTGGCTGGCGCCGGTACGCACATTGAGCGTCACGGGGGTCGGCGCCGGCCAAATTAGCGGCCAGTAGCTGGTGGACAGCGATACCCGTAGCTTATGCCCTTTGGGTATGCGGTAGGCCACATCATCCAATTGGATTTTCACGGTATATACCTTGCCGGGCTCCAGGGCCTGCGGGTGTT
>CANJXV010000107.1 GCA_947478935.1 Comamonadaceae bacterium | reverse complement strand
GGTGCTGGCAGCGCAAAAGCTGGTGAACCAGGACAAGATTTTTATCATGGCTGGCCACATCGGCACGGCGCAAAACTTGGCGGCTATGCCGGTGCAGTTCGAAAAGAATGTGGTGAACTTTTTCCCCATTACGGCGGCGCGCGAAATGTACGAGCCGCTGGACCGGCTGAAATACTCCTTCGCCGCCACATACTATGACCAGATGCGAATTACTCTGCCGTCTTTGATCAAGGAAAAAGGCGCGAAAAAAGTTTGCACCATGTACCAAGACGATGACTTCGGTCTGGAAGTGTTCCGTGGCGCGGAAGCGGGTCTTAAGGCCATGAATATGGAGTTCACCGAAAAAACGACCTACAAACGTGGCGCTACCGACTTTTCCTCGCAAATCTCCAAGCTGCAAGCCAGCGGTTGCGACATGGTGGTCCTGGGCACCATCATTCGCGAAACCATTGGAGCCATCGGTACCGCGCGCAAGCTGGGCTTTAACCCGATCTTCGTGGGCTCTAGCGCCGCTTACACCGACCTGATCCACAAAATTGGCGGCAAGGCCATGGACGGTTTTTATGCCACTATGACGGTGCAAAACCCTTATTTGGACGAGGCCTCGCAGCCCATCCGCTTTTGGGCCAATAAATATAAAACCATGTTCAATGAGGACCCCACGGTGTTCTCGGTCTATGGCTACATCATCATCAACAGCTTTGCAGCAGGCGCTGCCAAGGCCGGTAAGAACCTGACCACCGATAGCTTTATCAAGGCCATGGATACCATGGTGCTTGAGCCCGATATGTTCGGCGGCGCCAAAGCCACGTTCAGTGCTACCAAGCGACTGGGCAGCGATGCCTCGCGATTGTCGCAACTCCAGGACGGCAAGTGGAAAGTCGTGTCGGGCTATGTCAGCGCTTCCAGCGTGAAATAAAAATCCTCCTAGCGGGTACGGGTTCGCCCCAGCGCCCCTTATGTTCAAGCCGCCTGGCGCATCGCCAAGCGGCTTTTTTTCACGGTTCAAAGCCCCGCCACGCGGGCTTGGACTGCGGGCGCGCTACAGTTAGCCCATGGGAAAGTCACCTCCACCGTTCAAAGCCGCCGCTGCTGACCCGCATGCGGTGCTGACCGGTTTTGCCGGTTTGAGCGCCAAGCTGGACTATTTATCAGCCTCGGACGTGGAGCAGGTACGCCAGGCTTACCGCTTTGCCGACGAGGCGCATTTGGGCCAGTTGCGCGGTAGCGGTGCGCCCTATATTACGCACCCGATTGCGGTCGCCGCCCAGTGCGCCGACTGGAAGCTCGATGCACCGGCGTTGATGGCTGCGTTGTTGCACGACGCCATGGAAGACTGCGGCGTGACCAAGGTGGAGTTGATAGAGCGCTTTGGCTCGCCAGTGGCCGAATTAGTCGATGGCCTGACCAAACTGGACAAACTCAGCTTCACCACGCGCGAAGAAAACCAGGCGGAGTCGTTCCGCAAAATGCTGCTAGCCATGGCGCGTGATGTGCGCGTCATCCTCATCAAACTGGCCGACCGCACCCACAACATGCGCACCATGGGCGATATGCCCCGCGCCAAATGGGGCCGTATTGCGCAAGAGACCTTGGATATTTACAGTCCGATTGCGCACCGCTTAGGCCTGAACGAAATTTACCGCGAGTTGCAGGAACTCTCTTTTCGCTACCTGCTGCCCTGGCGTCATGCGGTGCTGTCTAAAGCGGTCGCCAAGGCGCGCAGCCGCAGGCGCGATCTGCTGCAAAAAGTGCAGCGCGAAGTGGAAGCCACGTTTGCCTCCCACGGCATGCTGGTGCGCATCTCGGGCCGCGAAAAAGCCCTGTATGCGATTTACCGCAAGATGCATGAAAAGCACCTTAGTTTTGCCCAGGTGACCGACGTGTATGGCTTTCGCGTGCTGGTGCCGGAAATTACCGACTGCTATACCGCGATGGGCCTCTTGCACCAGCTCTACAAACCGGTGCCAGGCAAATTCAAAGACCATATCGCCATTGCCAAAATCAATGGTTACCAATCGCTACACACCACCCTGGTCGGACCGGCAGGCATCAACGTGGAGTTTCAGATGCGCACCGAGTCCATGCACCTGGTCGCCGAGTCTGGCGTGGCGGCGCACTGGCTTTACAAAGTCAATAAACCGCAGGACAGCGCGCAAGAGCGCTTAGGCGCCCAGTGGCTGCAATCGCTGCTGGATATCCAGGACGAAACCCGCGACGCCACTGAGTTCTGGGAGCACGTGAAAGTGGACTTATTCCCGGACGCGGTGTATGTGTTCACGCCCAAGAGCCAAATCATGGCCATGCCGCGCGGTGCCACGGTGGTGGACTTCGCTTACGCCATTCATAGCAATGTGGGCGACCGCACCATGGCAGCGCGCATCAATGGAGAGCAAGTGCCCTTGCGCACCGAGCTGAAAAACGGCGATGTGGTGGAAGTGATTACGGCGCCGACCTCCACACCCAACCCGGCCTGGCTGAGCTTTGTGCGCACTGGCAGGGCGCGCTCCAAAATCCGCCACCATCTCAAGACCATGCAGCTGACGGAGTCGGCGGACTTAGGGGCCAAATTGCTGTCGCAGGCCCTGCGTGCCGAAGGCATCGAAAGCGTGCCCGAAGGCGATGAATATAAATCGCTGTGGGACAAGGTCTTGCGCTTTACCGGCAGTAAAACTCGCAAAGAGTTATTAACGGATATCGGCTTGGGCAAGCGCATCGCCAATATCGTGGCCAAGCGCATGGTGAACCTGCTGGCCGATGCCGGACACAAGCCAGACGCCTTGTTGCTGACGCGGGAGCGCTTTGGCTCAGACAACGCCCACGGTATGGGCACGATTACCCTGGACGGCAGCGAAAACGCATCGGTGAAATACGCTTTGTGCTGCCGCCCTATCCCTGGCGACAACATCGTGGGCTACCTCGGTCGTGGCGAAGGCCTGGCGGTGCACGCGGCGGACTGCCCGGTTGCCAAAAAATTACAACATAAAGACGGCGAGCGTTTTATGGGGGTGGAATGGAGCGACGAAATCGTGCGACCCTTTGAAGCCGATCTGGCGCTCACCGTGATCGATGGGCGTGGCGTTATGGCTAAGGTCGCCTCGGTGCTGGCCTCCGCCGAAGCCGATATCGTTCACATCGAAATGGGCGAGGCCAACAGCCACGATGCCAAAGACATGCACTTCGTCATCGCGGTGCGCGACCGCGCGCATTTAGAGAACATATTGACCAAGCTGCAACGCTCTGCGGTGGTGATGCACGCCAAGCGCAGCAAGAAAACGGCTTGAAGTTTTTGAGGCCCTGCGCGTGAAGACTCCATAAGGCTAGTCGCAGGGCAAATCCCGCGATTTTTGGCAAGCAGGTCAGGCGGGCTTGTGGCGGCTGCGCACCGCGGGTTAGCACCGTCTAAGGCCCTTGGCCATAGCGCATGGGAAACCGCATCGAATCAGGCGCGTGCGGTGCCGCGCACCTGTTTTAGGCCGCTGGTGTAGCGCTAGGCGCCGGATAGCGCACCTCGAGCACCTCAATCTCCGCCACACGGCCCGGCATGGGCAGGCGCAGTACATCGCCCACGCGGGCTTTGAGCAGGGTGCGAGCGATAGGCGAAATCCAGCTCACTTCGCCGGCGGCGCTATCGGCCTCGTCGATGCCGGTAATGGTGACGGTGCGTTTTTCCTCCAGGTCGTCCACATAGGTCACGGTAGCGCCGAAAAATATTTGTTCGTTGCCGTGGTGCAGGCTGGGCTCGGTAATGACGGCCATCTCCAAGCGCCGGGTGAGAAAGCGAATGCGCCGGTCGATCTCGCGCAAGCGTTTTTTGCCATACAGGTAGTCGCCGTTTTCTGAGCGGTCGCCATTGCTGGCCGCCCAATGCACCACGTCCACGACTTTGGGACGCTCCTCATCGATCAAATGCAGAAGCTCATCACGCAGCGCTTTATAGCCTTGCGGGGTAATGTAGTTTTTCCCGCCACCAGGCAGCGCTGCAAGTGGGACTTCATCGTCTTCGTCCGCGTCCTCGCTCTCTTTGGTAAAGGCTTTGCTCATGGCTGCCGCTGGCCATGGTCGCAGGTGCCGTAGGGTTTAGGGACTTGGCCTTGCGCTGTGCAGGCTATCGCAGCGATACGGTTGGGGGGCGTGCGCAGGCGTTTCATAGAATGCGCATTCTAAGAACGCCGCCATGTTCAGCTTTTTCAAAAAAAAACCTCTCCCGCTATCCACCGTACCTGGCATTACCGCCACTGCTACACCGTCGCCGCCCGCTTCGCCTGCGCCGCCAGATAAGGCCTCTAGCGCCCCGCAGCGCCAAAGTTGGCTGGGCAAACTTAAAGCCGGTTTAGGCAAAACCGCAGCGGGCATCGCATCGGTGTTTGGCGGCTCGCGCATCGACGAGGCTTTGTTTGAAGACCTGGAAAGCGCCTTGCTCATGGCCGACGCCGGCGTATCCGCTACCACGCATTTGATTACTGAGTTGCGCCGCCTGGCCAAAGAAACTAATGCCGAAACACCCGAACAACTCAAAGCCTTGCTGGTCGACGCCTTGGCCCGCTTGCTGGAACCTTTGGAGCGCGGCCTGGTTATAGGCCCTGAGCAGCCCACGGTGATGATGGTGGCCGGTGTCAACGGCGCGGGCAAGACCACCTCTATCGGCAAGCTGACCCACCGCCTGGCCGATCAGGGCGCCACGGTGCTCTTGGCTGCGGCTGATACCTTTCGCGCTGCGGCGCGCGAGCAACTCACGGTCTGGGCCGAGCGCAATACCGTGGAGATTGTCAGCCAAGTAGGCGGCGACCCGGCAGCGGTCAGCTATGACGCGGTGTGCGCCGGTAAAGCACGTAAAAAAGACGTGGTCTTGATCGACACCGCAGGCCGTCTGCCCACGCAAATGCATTTGATGGAAGAGCTCAAGAAAATGCAGCGCGTGGTTGCTAAGGCCGGTGTGGCTTCGGGTTTGGACAATTGCCCACGTGAAGTGTTGCTGGTCATTGATGGCAACACCGGTCAAAACGCTTTGGCCCAGGTGCGAGCGTTTGACGATGCACTGGGCCTGACCGGTCTCATCATCACCAAGCTTGACGGCACGGCCAAGGGCGGTGTGCTAGCGGCCATTGCGCGTGAGCGCCCGATACCGGTGTACTTTATCGGCGTGGGCGAAAAGCTCGAAGAACTGGAAACCTTTAACGCCCGCGAATTCGCCCAGGCGCTTTTGCAATAAGCCTACGCTGCCAAAGTTGGTTAGGCCGCCAGTGAACAAGCCGACCGTCCCCACCGCTTACGCTATGGGCCTTATGCCAGACACCTTCCGTTTAAATCCCATCCTGCGACGCGAAGCCTTGGCCCGCATTGCAAGTCCAGCTCTGGCTGTTGCGCTTTCCCATGCCGCGCCAGCGCAATCGGCCGCTAGTGCCTTAGCGCCGGATAGCCCCGCCTGGCGCGCCATCGAAGCGCAGGCCAAAGGGCACACCGTGTACTTCAATGCCTGGGCTGGTTCGCCTGCGATCAATGCCTACATCCAATGGGTGGCTGCGCAATTGGAGCAGCGCTATGGTTTGCGTCTGGTCCACGTCAAGATCAGCGATGCCGCCGAGATGGTGCAACGTGTGCGCAATGAAAAAGCCGCAGCTAAGACCGATGGCACGGTGGACCTGGTCTGGATCAATGGCGAAAACTTTTTGGCCATGAAGCGCGAAGGCTTGCTCAAAGGTCCGTTCGCCGAACAATTGCCCTCTTATGCCTGGGTGGACACCCAAGGTAAGCCCACCACGCGCATCGATTTTTCCGAACCGGTCGATGGCATGGAAGCGCCTTGGGGCATGGCGCAACTGACCTTTATGGTCGATAGTGCCCGCGTGCCGCAAGCGCCACGCAGCCTGGCGGCCTGGCTGGCATTTGCGCAAGCGCATCCGGGCCGCATGACTTACCCGCGGCCGCCGGACTTTCATGGCAGTAGCTGGCTAAAGCAAATGCTGCTGGACCTGAACTCCGGTGCGCAGCGCCAGGCGCTGTATCAGCCTATTACTAGCGCCGCGTTCGAGGCCCGTACCGCTGTCCTGTGGCGCACGCTGGACGCAGCGCATCCGCATCTGTGGCGCAAAGGCCGTCAATTCCCTTTAAGTGCAGGCGCGCAGCGCCAAATGATGTCCGATGGAGAACTGCTGTGGGCGCTCACTTTCAACCCCAACGAAGCAGCCAACGAAATCGCAGCAGGCCGCTTATCGGCCAGCACCATCAGTTACCAGTTTGACAGTGGCACCTTGGGCAACACGCATTTTTTAGCCATACCGTTTAATACCCAGGCCTTTGCCGCTGCCCAAGTGACCGCCAATTTTTTGCTCAGCGCACAAGCGCAAGCGCGCAAAGCCGACATCGCGGTTTGGGGGGACCCGACCGTACTTGCGGTCGATATGCTGCCTGCGTCGCAGCGGGCTTGGTTTCAGTCCGCAACGCTGCCCGGCCAATTGCGCATACCAGCCCCCGCTATTCCCGAGCCGCATGCCAGCTGGGTCGATGCTTTAGAAAAAGAATGGGCGCGCCGCTACGGCGGCTAGGTTCAGTCACCGTTGCGATAGCCATGGACCTGCTTGGTGCCCAATACTCGGCGCCATGGCCTGGCGCAGGCGCAGCTTGCGATGGCTTTTGCTTTATGAGCAGGTGTGTAGGCGCGTTAGGCCCACTCGCACAGAACTTCAAGAAGGAAACCTGATGAAACAACTACTCAAACTGATTGCCCTTCTTCTGGTACCAGGCCTGGCTTACCTTCTGATGTGGCCAGTGCCGGTTCGACCGGTGTCCTGGAACGCCCCCAAAGCGCCGGGTTACCAGGGGCCGCATGCGGTCAATGACAAGCTGTCCCAGCTCACCCTGCTGGATTTGCACGGCGAAGAGGGACCCGAACATATTGTTATCGGGCCGGATGGCATGCTATATACGACGGTTGCCAGCGGCAAGATTTTGCGCATGGCGCAAGACGGCAATGCCCAGGAAACCTTCGCCAGCACCGGCGGACGCGTGCTGGGTTTTGACTTTGATGCCCAGGGTCAACTGGTGGCTGCGGACGCAGTCAAAGGGCTCTTATCCATAAGCCAAGATGGCAAGGTCAGCGTACTGACCGATAAGGTGGACGGCGACCCCATCCGCTATGCCGATGCGGTGGTAGTGGCCAAAAGCGGCAAGATGTATTTCAGCGACGCATCCACCCGCTTTGCCCCGGCGCAGTGGGGTGGCACCTTTGAGGCCAGTATTTTGGACATCCTGGAGCAATCGGCCACCGGGCGGATTTTGGAATATGACCCGGCCACCCGCGGCACGCGCATTCTGGCTCAGGGCCTCAGTTTTGCCAATGGCGTAGCACTGAGCCAGGATGAAACAAATTTGTTTGTCAACGAGACCGGCAAATACCGCGTCTGGAAACTGGCCGTAGCTGCGAACAAACTGCAACTCGGCGATGGTCCGCCACCCGAAGGTGCGCAAATGCTGTTCGATAATCTGCCGGGCTACCCGGACAACTTGATGCGCGGGCAGGGCGGAAAAATCTGGCTTGGTTTTGCCAAACCGCGCAACCCGACGATTGACGGCTTTGCCGATAAACCGTGGCTGCGTTCGCTGACGCTGCGTCTGCCGCGCGTCTTGTGGCCTATTCCCAAGGCCTATGGCCATGTCATGGCGTTTACTGAGGACGGCAAAGTGGTAGCTGATATGCAAGATCCAACTGGCGCCTACCCCGAATCCACCGGCGTGACCGAAACGGTGGACCGCTTGTATATCCAAAGCCTACACGCGAAGGGCCTGGGCTGGCGCAAGCCCTAATGATTGGGGATGGAACGGGCTTGCTACCTGTCGCAGGGCTTATTTTTCTTTACTTGGGTAAAGAGAAATATTCAAAAGAAAGCTTGGTTATAAGCGGCTGTGTTTTTGAAGTCAGGTTTCGGCCTGTTGGCCGAGCTACTTTCTTTTGCTTCGCCAAAAGAAAGTAACCAAAGAAAAGGCGAGCCAACGGCCGTGCCCCTGCGGGGTGCCTTGCGCTACTCGCGTCGCCCGGGGTCGGGCGCAAACTCGCTACGCTCAAACAAGCGCCCGCCCTGATCCGTGCGCCGCTGTGTTGCTCAGCACGGCCTAGTGGCC
>CANJXV010000106.1 GCA_947478935.1 Comamonadaceae bacterium | reverse complement strand
TGATCACCACCGCCCCTAGCGTGGTCTATCAGGTGGTGCAGGCCGACGGTGAAGTGCGCATGGTGGAAAACCCGTCCAAGATGCCTGACCAGGGCAAGTTGGACGAAATCCGCGAACCCATCGTCACGGTTCACTTGTACATGCCGCAGGAGTATGTGGGCGCCGTGATGACCCTGGCCAATCAAAAGCGCGGTTTGCAGCTCAATATGGCTTACCACGGTCGCCAGGTGATGCTGACCTACGACATGCCGCTAGGCGAAATCGTGCTCGACTTTTTTGACAAACTCAAATCCGTTAGCCGCGGTTATGCGTCGATGGACTATGAGTTCAAGGAATACCGCCCCTCCGATGTGGTGAAGGTGGATATTTTGCTTAACAGCGAGCGCGTCGATGCCCTGTCCATCATCGTTCACCGCACGCAGGCCACCTACCGGGGTCGTGCCGTCGTGGGCAAGATGCGCGAGGTGATTTCGCGCCAGATGTACGACGTCGCTATTCAGGCGGCGATTGGCTCGAATGTGATCGCGCGTGAGACAATCAAAGCCTTGCGAAAAAACGTGCTCGCCAAGTGCTACGGCGGCGATATTTCGCGCAAACGCAAGCTCCTTGAGAAACAAAAAGCAGGCAAAAAGCGCATGAAACAAATCGGATCGGTGGAAGTTCCCCAGGAAGCTTTCCTGGCTATTTTGCGGGTGGAAGACTGATGCCTTTTATTACTACTTTAGTACTTGCCGCGTTTGTCGCCTACGCCGGCGCCTGGTTTTCCGGTGCTGTGGAAGGCAATTTTGCATTTCTACTTTTTATGGCCTCTGCGGTGACCGGTATTTATTGGTTGGCCGAGCAGTTTTACTTTTTGCCTTCGCGCCGAGCGGCAGCCCGCCAATTGGAGGAAGCCGATGACAAGCGCCGAGCAGATTTGCATAGCAAAGGCATTGTCCGCGTCGATGGCGATATTGCCCAGGCCACCGAAACCATCCTGGCCCAGCCATGGTGGTTGGATTGGACCGCCGGGCTCTTCCCGGTAATTATTTCGGTGTTTTTTCTCCGCTCATTTATCGTCGAACCCTTCAAAATTCCCTCGGGCTCGATGATTCCGACTCTGCTGGTGGGAGACCTGATTTTGGTCAATAAATTCCACTATGGCTTGCGCCTGCCGGTACTCAATACCAAGATGACTGAGGGCGAAAAGCCGCAGCGTGGCGATGTGATGGTGTTCCGCTACCCGCCCAAACCAAGTCTGGACTACATCAAACGCGTGGTCGGCGTGCCCGGCGACACCGTGGCGTACCTGAACAAGCGATTGACTATCAACGGCCAAGCGGTTCCCACCGATTCGGTGCCCGAATTTTTTGATGAGGACGCGATGCGCTACTTCAAGCAATTCGAAGAAAAATTCGGCACCCAAAGCCACCGCGTACTCAATGACGAGCAGCGTCCGCCGTTTGTCCCAGGAGCCGACAAATTCCCTGGCTCCGAGGGCTGCAATTACACCATCGAGGGCGTGACCTGCAAGGTGCCCGAAGGTCATTACTTCATGATGGGCGACAACCGCGACAACTCCATGGACTCGCGTTATTGGGGCTTTGTCCCCGAGAAGAATATTGTCGGCAAAGCCTTTTTTGTATGGATGAACTTTGGCAACCTCAAGCGCGTCGGGTCTTTCCATTGACCTGGGGGCAGACTAGGCCCACGACGTGGCGCGCGCCGGTAGCACTGCGGCGTAGGGGCAAGACGTGAAGCCTGAGCTTTTGCAATTGCAGCAGCGGCTGCAACACCCATTCAAGCATCCGGCCTTGCTGGAGCAAGCCTTAACGCATCGCAGCTTTTCTTCCGACCACTACGAGCGCTTGGAATTTTTGGGCGACTCAGTGCTAAGCCTAGCGGTTTCGGATTTTCTGTATGCCAAGTTGCAATCCCTGCCCGAGGGCGATTTATCCCGCGTGCGGGCCAATTTAGTCCGCCAGGAGACTTTGCATAAGCTAGCCTTAGATTTGGGCCTGTCTCCCCTGCTCAAACTCGGTGATGGTGAGATGCGCTCCGGCGGCTCCAAGCGTCCATCCATATTGGCCGATGCGCTGGAGGCGATTATTGGTGCCATCTACCTGGATGCCGGTTACCCCGCTGCGCAGGCCCTGGTGCAACGCTTGTTTGACAAAGTCGATGTCAACCCTGGCATGGCTGCTATTGGCAAAGACCCGAAGACCCAATTGCAAGAATGGCTACAGGCGCGCAAAATGCCCTTGCCCGACTACAAAGTGGTCAACACCTTGGGCGCACCGCACCAGCAGACATTTGATGTAGCTTGCGAAATTGCGCAAATGTCCTTGGTAGAGCGCGGTATTGGTGGTTCGCGCCGCGCCGCCGAGCAAGCCGCTGCCAGCGCCATGCTGCAAACTATTCACTCCAAAGCCCCGCATGCCAACTAAAAACAAAGCAAGTTCTCCAGCGCCGGATACGGAGGTGCCGCATGAGCAGGACGTGGACAGCATGCTGGCAGGCCTGCTCAAAACCATGCCGCGCTTGGCCGAAGCTGGCGAGCAGGGCGCGCCCGGCCAGCGCTGCGGTTTGGTCGCGATTGTGGGCAAACCCAATGTGGGCAAGTCCACGCTGATGAATGCCTTGGTAGGACAAAAAATCAGCATCACCTCGCGCAAAGCCCAAACCACGCGCCACCGCATCACCGGCATGCATACGCGCGGGGCCTCGCAATTTGTGTTTGTCGATACGCCTGGTTTTCAGACGCGTCATAACAATGCGCTCAACCGCTCGCTCAACAAAACCGTGATGGGTGCTGTGGGCGATGTGGACCTGATTTTGTTCGTGGTCGAGGCGGGTATGTTCAACCAGGCCGATGCCAAAGTGCTGGCTTTACTCAGCAAAGAAGTGCCCACTTTACTGGTGGCCAATAAGCTCGACCAGGTAAACCGCCGTGCCGATATTGCGCCCTGGTTGCAGGAGATGCATCAACGCCATGCCTTTGCCGAGTTTGTACCGATGTCGGCCAAGAACGCCAAGGACATCGAGCGCATGCTGGGCATTTGCGAAAAATACCTGCCCGAGCAAGCCTGGTGGTACGCCGCCGATGAGCTGACCGACCGCAGCGAAAAATTTTTGGCCAGCGAAACGGTTCGGGAAAAACTGTTCCGCTTGACCGGCGACGAATTACCTTACACCTCAACCGTGGTGATCGACAAATTTGAGGAAGAAGCCGGGCGAGGTAAACAGAAGCGATTGCTGCGCATCGCCGCCACCATCGTGGTCGAGCGCGACGGCCACAAGGCCATGGTCATCGGCGATAAAGGAGAGCGTATCAAACGCATAGGCACCGAAACCCGGGTCGAGCTGGAGAAACTGCTCGACGCCAAAGTGTTTATCGAAATGTGGGTTAAGGTGCGCTCCGGCTGGGCCGACGACGAGGCGCGCGTACGCTCTTTCGGATACGAGTAAATGGCCGTCAAGCGCATTGCAGACGAACCGGCTTTTGTCCTGCACCGCTACGATTGGAGCGAATCGAGCCTGATTTTGGAGGTGTTTACCCGCCACCATGGCCGTATCGCTCTGATCGCCAAAGGCGCCAAGCGGCCTAGCTCTAGTTTCCGGCCCGTGTTGCTGCCTTTGCAGCGCTTGCATCTGGCATTCGGAGGGGACGCCGAAATCCGCACCCTTAAAAGCGCCGAGTGGCAGGGTGGCCATGTTATGCCCACCGGCGAGGCTTTGCTCTCTGGTTATTACCTCAATGAACTATTGCTCACGCTATTAGCGCGTGACGATCCGCACCCCGTCTTGTTCGATGTCTATGCCAGCGTAGTCGCCGTGCTGGCCAGCGCACACGAGGAAGTGCTAGAGGCTGCGCTGCGCAGTTATGAATTGCTGCTTTTGCGTGAAGTGGGCTTGCTGCCGCAACTCGATGTGCAAACCCTGACCCTGGCGGCGCTAGAGCCGCACCAGTCCTACACTCTGGTGCCCGAAGGCGGAGTGCGCCAGGCCCATAACGAGGATCGCGCATTTTTAAGTGGCGCGCAATGGACTGGCTTGCAAGCCACCATGGCCGAGGGCAGCCGCTTCACCGACACCTTGCGTGCCTGCGCTCCCCTGAGTCCGGCGCTCAAGCCCTTGCTGCGGGCGCTGCTGCACTACCATTGCGGGGTTCGCACGCTGCGCACCCGCCAGATGATGGTGGACATCCAGTCCTACTAGCACTTTTATCCTTTGAACCTAAAGAAGCTGTCCGTTTGCCATGCACACCTCTTTTACTGCGCTGTCTGTTAATTTAAATAAAGTGGCCTTGGTGCGTAATACGCGCCACCTGGGCATCCCCAGCGTTACCCGCGCCGCCACCCTGTGTTTGCAAGCCGGGGCATCGGGCATTACTGTACACCCGCGTCCTGATGCGCGCCATATCCGGGGCAGCGATGTGCTCGAACTTGCGGAGTTGATGCAGCAATGGCCGGACCGCGAATTCAATGTCGAAGGTAACCCCTTGCACAATTTGATGGAAGTGGCCGCCGACCTGGTGGCGCGTAATTTGCCTTTGCACCAGCTCACTTATGTGCCGGACGGGCAGGGTCAACTTACCAGCGACCACGGTTGGAGCTTTCCGCAGGACACGGAGGTGCTGCGCCCCTTGATTGCCCAGGCCCAAGCCTGGGGCGTGCGCGTGAGCTTGTTCATGGACGCCGAGGCCCAGGCCATGGCCGGCGCCAAAGCGGTGGGTGCGGACCGCGTAGAGTTGTATACCGAACCGTATGCGGCCGCCTGGGGTAGCGCCGGTGCGCCGGCCCAGTTAGACCGTTTTGCGCAGGCCGCGCACGCCGCCACCGCTGCGGGCTTGGGTATCAATGCGGGGCACGATTTGAATCTGGACAATCTGGCGCCGTTCATACAAGCGGTGCCCGGCGTGCGTGAAGTCTCTATCGGCCATGCGCTGATTGGTGACGCTTTAGAGCGCGGCTATACCGCCGCGGTACACGCCTATATGGCATGTTTGCGTCCATGATTTTTGGCATTGGTACGGATATTTGCGACGTGCGGCGCATACGCGCTAGCCTGGATCGCCATGGCGAGCGCTTTGCCGCCAAAGTATTGGCACCTGGTGAATTGGCCACATGGAAGGTCCGTAGCGGCCGTTGGCCCGAGCGTGGTGTGCGTTATGTGGCAACCCGTTTCAGCGCCAAAGAAGCATTCAGCAAAGCAATCGGTTTAGGCATGCGCATGCCCATGACCTGGCGCTCTTGCGAAATTTCCAAACTACCGAGCGGCGCGCCGGTGGTGGTCTTGCATGGTGCGCTCAAGCAATGGTGTGAGGTGCGCGGTTTGCACGCGCAAATTAGCCTGAGTGATGAAACCGACTATGCGATAAGTTTTTGCATAGTGGAGTCGCGTCCAGTCGCGCATGCGGTGCTGCCTGCGCGCGGCGACGATGCTGCCGAACCTGCCAGTGCTTTTCGTCCCTCTTAGACTTAAGTCAGTTAGCGTGAAAACGACGAATCAACATTCGCCCTTGATGATTGACATCGCAGGTACCCGCTTGCAGTCGATAGACAAACAGCGTTTACGCCATCCGCTGGTCGGCGGTTTGATATTGTTTGGCCGCAATTGGGAAAACCGAGCGCAATTGACGGCCTTATGCGCCAGTATCAAGCGATTGCGTCCTGACCTGCTGATTGCCGTGGACCACGAGGGTGGTCGGGTGCAACGCTTTCGCACGGATGGTTTTATGCATCTGCCGTCTATGCGGGTGTTGGGCGATATGTTTGCGGCCGCAGGGCGCGCGGGCCGCAATGCCGGGCCTCTGGCCGCATGCCGCGCCGCGCTGGCCTGTGGCTATGTAATGGGCGCGCAATTGCGTGCCTGCGGCGTAGACATGAGTTTTACACCGGTGCTAGATCTCGATTACGGCGCAAGCAGCGTAATTGGCAATCGCGCTTTTTCCGATGACGCGCGTATCGTGAGCTTGCTGGCACAAAGCCTTATGCAAGGCATGGCGCAAACGGGCTTGGCCCATTGCGCTAAACATTTTCCCGGCCACGGCTATGCGCGTGCCGATTCGCACCTCGCGGTGCCAGTGGATAAGCGCAGTTTGCGCAGCATTTTGGCCAAAGACGCCGCGCCCTATGCCACGCTGGACCTGGTGCTGCAGGCGGTCATGCCTGCGCACGTGGTTTACCCCAAGGTAGATAGTTTGCCTGCTGGTTTTTCTGCGATTTGGTTGCAAAAGGTGTTGCGCCAAAGCTTGGGCTTTAGCGGCGCAATATTTAGCGATGACTTGTCCATGGCCGGTGCGCGCCAGGTGCAGGGCCGCGAAATTAGTGCCACTCAAGCAGTGCTGGCAGCCTTGCAGTCCGGTTGCGACATGGCTTTGCTGTGCAATCAGTCCTTGGTAGGCAAGCCTGGCGATTCGCCTTTAGACACGGTCTTGGCAGAGTTAAGCCTAGTGCTAAACACTGGCTTGTATCAGCCCGAAGCAGCAAGCCATGCACGGCGTTTGGCGCTCTTACCTGAAGTGGCGTCTTTGGCTTGGGAAGGCATGCTGCAATCGGTAGCCTACCAGCGCGCCGTGGCCGCCTTGCCCTAGCAATCCCACCAGCGACGCTGGGATGCCTTTGCACGCCATGTCTGATTGGTTAGACATTCGCATGGCATTGGCGTGCTAGCATCGAAGACATTCGATCGTTCTGGACTGTTTACGCTTCTTTGGGATAAAAAATCATGAAATTACAAACGATTTTCGCTGGACTATTGCTTGCCCTGGGTGCCGCTGTTGCCAGTGCGCAAACCGATCCCGTCGTGGTGCCTGCCGGTACCGAAACCGTTTTCAAGCCGCACAAAAAAGCGGGTAAAAAGCACGCACACAAGCATAAAGTCAGCGCTAAGAAGCATAAAGCGGGCAAGCACAAGAAGCCTTCCGTGTCTTAAATCTCTGTCAAGTGGTCGCGCGGTCGGTTACCGCTGCATTGCGGGGGTAGCGCACGCGTCGAAGGTTCAGGGAGAGCGATGTAAACGCGGGTGCGACAGGCCGGAGAGCTGATCATCCACCGCTTGCGTGACTACCCCGTCTTTTTTCCATTGCGCGTGGCGACCCAGCAAAAGTTGTAGGGCTTGTACATCGCGCACCGATGGCGCGACTTTGATTTGAGCCAGCGCCGCCGCCTTATTGCCAGTGTCGAGCAATGCGACAACTTTTGCCGCCCATGGGGCCGGACGTTTCATAGGATTACCTTTGTCCTGCACAATCTGATTTTTTCATTGTCACACAGGGTTAGGGACTTCATGAAGCAAAGCTTGCAAATCGTCTTTGTTGGCGCGATGGTCGCACTATTAAGCGCTTGCGCCTCTGCGCCATCCATTAAAGCACCCGTGGTAACAGGTACGGCCCAGACGGGCGAAAAAGCGCAAACCGAGGATGCCCCGACACCAGAGTCTGGCAAAACGCCCATCGCTGAACTGCCGGTCTCGCCCCAGACACCTTCGCCACCGCAGGTACCCGTTGTCAAAACGCTGCCGCGCATTGGCCTAGCCCTGGGTGGTGGCGCAGCACGCGGCTTTGCCCATGTGGGGGTGATTCAAGTTCTGGAAGAAGCGGGCGTCCGTCCAGTGTTGGTAAGCGGCACATCGGCGGGCAGCCTGGTAGCAGCGCTGTACGCCAGCGGTAAAAACGGCGCGCAGTTGCAGCACATCGCCGAAACTATGGAAGAAGCGACTATCGCCGATTGGACCCTCCAGGTTTTCACCCGAGGTGCCTTGCGCGGCGAGGCGCTGGCCAAATATGTGAACACCCAAGTCGGGCAAAAGCCCATCGAAGCCATGCCCATGCCGCTGGGAATTGTGGCCACCGACCTCAACAGCGGCAATGACATTGTTTTCCAGCGTGGCGATACCGGCACAGCGGTGCGCGCCTCCAGCGCCGTCCCGGCGATTTTTCAGCCCGTCAAGATTGGTAACCGTGAATATGTAGATGGGGGCTTGGTTTCGCCCGTGCCGGTGCGTGCGGCAAAAAAAATGGGCGCTGAACTTATTATTGCAGTGGATATTTCCAGCCCACCGGAAGCCGCTTCGGCCAGCGGTACGCTGGAGATTCTTTTGCAAACCTTCACCATCATGGGCAAAAGCATTAACAGCCTGGAACTGCAAGGCGCCGATGTGGTGATCCGGCCCCAGTTGCTGGGCATTTCCAGCGCAGATTTTGGGGCGCGTAAGCGGTCTATTGAAGCGGGCCGTAAAGCTATGCTGGC
>CANJXV010000105.1 GCA_947478935.1 Comamonadaceae bacterium | reverse complement strand
TGGGCGAGTGGATGGGTTTTCCGATGTACTACGCATCCGAAGGCGCGTCGCCGCCACCGCGCACGGCGGCCGCGCATGCCAGCATTTACCCCTACGGCCCTTTTGCGGTGGGCGACGGCCGCACCATCATGCTGGGCTTGCAAAACGAGCGCGAATGGAAAGCATTTTGCGAACAAGTTTTGCACATGGCGGCTATCGCCACTGACCCGCGCTTTGAAAGCAACGCGCTGCGCAATGACAACCGCGTGGCCTTGGAGGCCATCATCTTGCAATGCTTTGCTGCTCTGAATTCTGAGCAGGTCAGCGCCCGCCTAGATGCGGCGCAGATTGCAAATGCCCGCATGAACGACATGGCCGGCCTATGGGCGCATCCGCAACTGCAAGCCCGCGCGCGCTGGCGTACGGTGGGTACGCCGGCTGGCAACATCAGCGCTTTGCTGCCGCCCGGACGTAACACGTCTTTTGACTACCGCATGGACGCGGTGCCCGCCGTGGGACAGCACACCGAGGCTATCTTGCGCGAATTGGGCCGCAGCGATAGCGATATTGCCGCGCTGCGTGAAGCGGGGGCGATCTAAACGCACTGCGCTGCGCGCAACTCTCACGGGTAGCGCAAAAGGGATTACTGCTTCGGAATTTTTGCAGCGTTAATCACATCGCCCCAGCGCTTGGTTTCGCTAGCCAGTAATGCGGCGGCTTGCTCTGGCGTACCGGGCAGTGCTTCGACGTTGAGCTCGTGCAGTTTCTTTTTAATATCCGGATTGTTGAGCGCCAGCGCAATGTCTTTGTTTAGCCGCGCGATCACGTCTTTGGGCGTTTTGGCCGGTGCGGCCAGCGCGTTCCAGCTCGAAGCGACAAAGGCGGGCAGGCCGCTTTCTTTGGCCGTGGGCACATCGGGCAAAACCGCGGCGCGCTTCTCGCCGGTCACGGCCAGCACGCGCAGCGCATTGGCCGTTACTTGTGGCAGCACCGGCCCCAAAATTTCTACACCCACATCCAACTGGCCGCCGCGCAAAGCGGTTATGAGCGCTGGCGTGCCGTTGTAAGGCACTACTTGCATGTCCGTGCCTGAGGTGCTTTTGAACAACTCGGCAGCCAGGTTTTGCGTGCTGCCGATATTGATGCTGCCCAGGTTTAGCTTGCCGGGGTTGGCTTTGGCAAAGTTCAGTAGCTCGCCCAGGGTTTTGAATTTGGAATCGGCAGGCACCAAGATGGCAATGTCAAAGGTAGCCAAGGTACTGATGGGCGCAAAGTCCCGCATGGCATCAAAGGGCAGCGACTTGAACAAACCTGTGCTCACCGCGGTGCCGTTGGACATCAGCAGCAGGGTGTAGCCATCGGGCTCGGCCTTGGCCACCGCATCGCCCGCGGCTACGCCGCCGGCGCCGGGTTTGTTGTCGATAAGCACTGGCTGGCCCAGCGACTCGGACAGCTTTTGTCCCACGGTGCGGGCCGTCAGGTCGGCGACGCCACCGGCACCAAAGGGCACGACGATGCGTACCGTTTTACTAGGAAAGCTTTGCGCTTGCGCGCTACCTATGGCCAGCGCCACCAGGCTGAACAAACCCGCGTTAATCCATCGTGTGCTGCGCATGCGCTGTGCTCCTTAAAAGTTCATTATCCGTCGCGCTCTAGGCCTTGCCCGTGGCCTTAGGCCAGACCAAAGATGTTGCGTTCAAACCAAATCAGCCATGCCGCGCCTGCGCCCGCTGCGCCACCCAGCGCGATACGCGCGGCCCCGCCAACAGGACCAAGATAAACCGCGCCACTTGCATCGCCATCACAAAGCCCACATCCACTGCCAGCGCGTGCGTGGCGATGATGGCTACAGAATCTGCGCCGCCGGGGCTGGTGGCCAGGTAGGCAGTCAAGGGATCAAAGCCGCCCAGCAACGCCAGCGCCGCCGCCAGCGACATGCCAAACACGATTAACACCGCAATAGACACAAGCACCCGAGGCAGCGCTCGCCGCGCATGCACCAGAGTCGCCCGCGTGTAGCGAAGGCCTATGGTCCAGCCGATGCAGGCGTAGGCACACATTAGTAATAGCGGCGGCAGCTCGATCTGCAAAACACCCTGGCTTTGCAAGAAAACCCCCAGCACCAGCGGCAGCAACATGGCGCCTGCTGGTGCGCGCGTCAGCCGCGTGGACAGCATGCCCAGCAACACCAAGCCCAGCGTGCAGGCGACGTTGTAGTTATCTCGCAGCGCCCAAACATCGTTATCCAAGCTGGCGCTGCTGCCCGGCCCCAACCACAGGCGCGCCACCAAAGCGGCCACTGCAGTGACGATGATGACGCGGGTGTATTGCATAAAGGCAACCAGGCGCGGATCCGCACCATAGGCCTCCGACATGAGCACCATGGCCGATGCCGCGCCCGGCGCCAAGCCCCAAATGGCGGTCGTGCCGGGCAGCACTTTGTGGCGCGACAGCCACCACCCCAAGCCCATGCTCGCGGCCATCACCAAGAAGGTAAAACCCAGAAAAAGCGGCCAATCGTGCAAGACGCGTAGCAGCAGCGCGGGCTGCAGGCTTTGCGCCATCAGACACCCTATCAAACCCTGCGCCGGAAACAAAAATGACTGCGGCACGCGCACCGCAAAACCCTGCAGCGAAGCCGCAATCCCCACCAGCATGCAGGCCAGCAGCAAGGCCGCAGGCAGATGCCCCAACTGCAGTATTCCAAACAACAGCAGGCTGCACACCAACAGACCCAGCCATTGGGCCGCGCGAGGCAAACTGCTGTCCGGCTCAGCCATGCATGCCTACGTTAAAAAATGGCGGCATGCGTGGTGCTGGCTGGCGCGAGGGTTGCCTAGTCTTTGGGACGCGCCATTTCGGCTTTGCGCTCGGCCACCACTTGTTGCGAACTGGCGCGCTCGCCCACTAGCTTCATATAGGGCTTGTAGTCCACGCCAGCGGCTACTAGCAGGTCTTCACCATAGGCCGCTTTGCTGGCCATGCCTATCAGCGGCAAATTGTTAAAGGCTACGCAATCGGCCAGTGTGAAGATGTCGCCGCCCACATAGGGCGCAAACTTCACCAGTCGCTTGAAGGCCTCGATATTACGCATCAGGTGCTTGCGGGTTTTCTCTTTTTGCTCATCGCTGACACTGCCGCCGAAAAACACAGCGGGATATAAATCGCGCGCCACAAGCTCCAAGTGCAGATTGATAAAGGTACACAGTTCGCGCACTTTGGCGGCAGCAAACGCGTCGGCGGGCACGAGCGGGTGTGCTGGGAATTGCGCCTCCAGGTAATCAAGAATCACCGCCGTCTCGCACAGCGGGCCCTGCGCGGTGCGGATAAAGGGCACCTTGCCTAGCGGCGAGGCCGACAACACCGCCTCGTCCTTGCTGCGCGTCATAGTGCGCTCTTCGGTGTAGGGGATTTGCTTTTCGAGCAAAACTTGTTTTACGACATTGAAATAGTTGGAAACGGCAAAGCCGCACAGCGTGATCATGGGGAAAGTCTCCTTGAGAAATTAGCGCGCCAGTGTATCGGGCGGCCCCGCGTGCCAAGGGCCCGGCCTGGCGCCGGGGCGACATGGTTAAAAATTATTGACGTTTATGCCGAGCCAAGCAGATAGCTTACCTACTGACAGCCGATATAGGAAAGTAAATAGCAGCGGTTTTTAAACCACCCTTAATCGAGGACTAATTTCGAGGCTGCTTCTTTAGTTATGCCGTTACTGTCAATCCAGGTCTTGGTAGAAAAGATTTCCTTACTTCCTTTGACATGGCTGACCTTCTGGGCCCAGACGCGGCCGTCTCCATCGGTTCCTTTATAGGTCAGATTTAACTCGTAACCAGTGCAGATAGCATTGCCGCAGGGAATGATAAATCCATCGCTTTTGACCGCTGCATAAGGGGCAATAACACCTTTCTCATCCTCCCGCGTTGGATTCTGCGTACAAGTTCCGTCGTTATTGACAGTGACACTGTCAGTGCCTTCAGTGAAGCCTAAACCCACCGCAGTAAAACGTAATTTAAAGGCAATCTTGGGAGGTAAGCATTTGAGTGCGTAGACCGCGCCGGTTTGTGCAGTGAGGTCTATCCAATAGTCGTTTTCTACAAACTCCAGCCTTATAGAGGACACTTTTTGTGTTTGACCCTCCGTCCATGTTTTTGTCGATTTGATTTGATTTGAGTTTTTAAGATGGGAAACCACTTGAGTCCACACCCGTTTGTCAGCATCGACGCCCTTGTATGTACCATTTAGTTGCGCAAAAGTGCAAACCGGACCGCCGCAGGGGATGAGAAAACCGCTATCTTTTGCCTCTGCGTAAGTGTTCATCACGCCAACTTCTGAAGGTTTGGTTTCTTTGGCAATGCAGCTACCATTTGGCCCTTCGTCAGTGCTATCGGTACCTCGCACGAACTGCAGCCCATCTTTCAAGAATTTCATTTCAAAAGCCACCATGCTGTTGGTGCATTTTTCCGGATAGGCCTTTGCCACTCTATTTGTCAGGTCGAACGTGTAGGTTTCTGTGCCGGTAGAAGCACCAGTACCGTTACCAGAGTCTGTGCCTGGGCTACCTCCACCACCACCACAAGAAATAATCAGAAGAGAAATACCAAGAGCACCAACTACAGAAATAATTTTTTTCATGTCTCTGACGGAATGAATTGTTAAGAATAAAGGTCAAAGTCCCAACGCGAGATTTATGTTATCAGCTTGGCACGACCTACGTGGATCGCCCCAATGGATACCAAATTACTAGGAGGTAATCGGCGTCGCGCACCGGTGGTGCGTTTAGGTACTTATGCCGGTGTACAACGCTGTGCCAAATATTTTCGGCGGCGATGAATCGCTATGCGTCTAGCTTTTCGGCCGCCTTGCCCAGCCAACCGTCCAGGTTGTCTAGCAGGGAAGACTGGCTGAAGGAACAACTCTCTTCGCTAAACAAAGCACTGGACTCAAGCCGATCTATCAGCCCTAGCCACACTTCGCCATAGCGCGGCGGCAGCGCGGCTAGCAATGCTTCTTGCGAGCGCGCCTGCGCGCAAAAGGCCTGCACCCCCAAAGCCTCCGCGCGCAACTGGGCTAGGGCTTGATGCAGGGGGGCGAGGGCGGCGGGGGTCATGAGATCGAGTTTATCGGCACTAAGTAGCGATGCCTAAGCCTGGCTTTAGGTAGAGCCGTCTCAGCGGCCCACCCGCGCCAGCATCCAAGCGCCTAGGCCTAAAACGACGATCCCGGCTCACTTAAGAAGGCCAGCTCTTCGGGCGTGGACTCACGGCCTAAGAGGGCGTTGCGGTGCGGGTAACGGCCAAAGCGCTCGATGATGGCTTGGTGGCGCAGCTCAAAGCCTAGGCTGTCTTCCATGCCCGGCTGCGAAAAAAGCGCGATGGCTTGGTCGTGTACCAGTGCCGACTCGCTGTGCATATAGGGCATGTAGGCAAAGCTGCGCTGCGCCAGGGGCAGGCTGCGGTCTTGCCCACTGGCTACCAGCTCTTGCGCCAACGCCAGGGCCAGCGCGTCTTGCGCAAAAGCGCGGGCCGTGTCGCGGTACACATTGCGCGAGAACTGGTCTAGCACCAAGACCTCGGCAAGCCGCCCCTCGGGCGTGGCGCGCCAGGCAAATAACTCACAGCGTGTCGCAGCCTCTAGTATTGCGCCAAAGCGGGTGCGGATGGCGTCATCTAAGGTAGCGTCCTTGGCGTAGTGCTGCTTGGGGGTGAGCTCGCTGAACCAGAAGCGGAGGATGGGGTGGGGGTGCAAAGCTTGAAGGCCTTAATTAACTTGCTTGCAGTATCTGTTTCGCGCAGGAGGTTGCCGAAGATCTATCTTCGCCTTAAGCGATTTACCTTTGCAATTGGATGCTTGCATTACTGCCCTGCAACGATGCCTATTTCCCAAAGGAATCCTTCAAGCCCACCGCAAAATTAAACACCGGTTTGCCCGCCGCGTGGTCCACGCGGTCGGCAACAAAGTAGCCATGCCGTTCAAACTGAAACTTCTCATCCGGCAGTGCGTTGGCAAGCGAAGGCTCCACGATGGCGGTCACGGTTTTGAGGCTGTCGGGGTTCAGGCTTTCCAGGTAGTCTTTGCCGCCGGCGTCGGGCTGCGGGTCGAGGAAGAGGCGGTCGTACATGCGCACTTCGGCGGCCAGGCCGTCGTGGGCGCTGACCCAGGTGATGACGCCTTTGACCTTGACGCTGGACGAGCCCGGCGTGCCGCTTTTGGTGTCGGGGATGAGGGTGGCATGCACTTCGGTGATGCGACCGCTGGCGTCTTTGACCGCGCCCGTGCATTCGATGATGTAGCCGTATTTCAGCCGCACTTTGTTGCCAGGGAAGAGCCTGAAAAAACCTTGCGGTGGCGTCTCTTCATAGTCGCCGCGCTCGATCCAGACTTCGCGGCCAATTACAAAATTGCGCTGGCCGCGCTCGGGGTGGTGCGGGTGTACCGGAGCGCTGCACGCGTCCAGGGTACCCGCGCCCATCACCTCGTCCCAGTTGGTCAGCACCAGTTTTACCGGGTCGAGCACCGCCATGGCGCGCGCCGCGCTGCCGTCCAAGGTTTCGCGCAAGCAGCCTTCCAGGGTGGCGTAGTCAATCCAGCTATCGCTTTTGGTTACGCCAATGCGCTCGGCAAAGAGTTGCAGGCTCTCGGGCGTGTAGCCGCGCCGGCGCAGGCCGACGATGGTGGGCATGCGCGGGTCGTCCCAGCCATTTACTTTGTGCTCATTTACCAGCGCGGCCAGTTTGCGTTTGCTGGTAATCACATAGGTAAGGTTCAGGCGCGCAAATTCATATTGCTGGGGCAGGGGCTGTGCCAGCAAGCCGCCTTCGGCCAGGCGCTGAAGCACCCAGTCGTAAAACGGGCGCTGGTCTTCAAATTCCAGCGTGCAGATGCTGTGGGTAATTTGCTCCAGCGCGTCTTCCAGCGGATGCGCGTAGGTGTACATCGGGTAGATGCACCAGGTATCGCCGGTGTTGTGGTGCGTTGCGCGGCGGATGCGGTAGATGGCCGGGTCGCGCATATTGATATTGGGGCTGGCCATGTCGATCCTGGCGCGCAGCACCATGGCGCCATCAGCATGCAGGCCATCGCGCATTTCGCGAAAGCGGGCCAGGTTGTCAGCGGGCGTGCGGCTACGAAACGGGCTGTTGATGCCGGGCTTGCCAAAGTCGCCCCGGTTGGCGCGCATTTCGTCGGCGCTTTGCTCGTCCACGTAGGCGTGGCCGGTTTCGATCAAATATTCCGCAGCGCGGTACATAAACCCAAAATAGTCGCTGGCCTGGAAAAGGTGCGAGGTGCCGTTGGCGTCCCAGCCAAAGCCCAACCAGCGCACCGCGTCAAGGATGGAGTCGACGTATTCGGTGTCTTCTTTTTCCGGGTTGGTGTCGTCAAAGCGCATGTGGCATACGCCGCCGTAGTCACGCGCCAGCCCAAAGTTGAGGCAAATACTTTTGGCGTGGCCTACATGTAAGTAGCCATTGGGCTCGGGCGGAAAGCGGGTGCGGATGCGGGCCGGGTCGGGCGCGCCAGCGGAATGGTGGACGGCATCGCCGGGGCTACCGGCCCAGCGGCGGCTGGCATAGGTGCCCCGCGCGAGGTCTGCGTCGATGATCTGGCGCAGAAAGTTACTGGGTTTGTTGCTGTCGGCTTCGGGAGCGGTATGGGGCACGGTCATGCGGGGATTTTAGGCGGGGCGCTTGGTTACAAAAGGCCCAGCCATTGGCCCCAAATTAACTGCCCCAAATAACGGCTGGGCAGTAGGGTAAACGCCCCCGCAGTGACGCAGGCGCCCAGGTACAGCGAGACCATAGTTTTGCGGTGTACCGCGATGTTGCCCTTGTACAGCGCAGAAAAACTGATCCACAAACTCAGCAGCGTGACCGGAATCAGCAGATGGATGGGCGTGTAGCCTTCGATATTGGGCAGTTGGTAGTCGCGGATAAACATACCGCTGATGCTGGCGCCCAGCATGAGAGTGACAAAGCCGTAGCCAAAAGCACGGTGCACGCGCGGCCGCAGCACGGCGCCCTTGCGTGCCCAAATGGCGACGGGCCCGAGCACCAGCGCGCCCAGAGCGGCGCTCATGTGGACGGCGATGAGGGGGGACATTTGCATAGCGACACGCCGGTTACCAGGTCAGGCTTCGGTTTGTGAAAACACGATGGTACTGCCTGCATAACAGCCACGCGGCAGTGCGACAATCCCCCCGCCCTAGTGGGCTAATGAACTTTTAAAAGTGGTGCGGTATGGAATTGGACAGTGTGCTTTTGCTCA
>CANJXV010000104.1 GCA_947478935.1 Comamonadaceae bacterium | reverse complement strand
GCAGGTTGAAAGCTCTTGGATACACATTTGCACCGAACCTTCACCAGTGATACAAAAAACCTCGCTCTCGGGCTTGGCCAGTTTGATGCCCATCGCGTAAGGAATACCCACACCCATGGTGCCCAGTCCGCCCGAATTAATCCAACGGCGGGGCTGGTCAAAGCGGTAATACTGCGCGGCCCACATCTGGTGCTGTCCGACATCAGAGGTGATGTAGGTATCAGCATCCTTGGTCATATTCCACAGCGTTTCCACCACAAACTGCGGCTTGATCACATCGCCTTTGCCGTGGTCATATTTCAAACACTGGCGCGCGCGCCAGCCTTCAATCGTGTCCCACCAGGCGCCTAGCGCGTTCGCGTCAGGCTTGATCGCACTTTCCTTGATCATCGCGATCAGTTCGTTAAGCACTTCCTTAACGTCGCCTACGATGGGGATATCCACCTTCACGCGTTTGGAAATGCTGGATGGATCAATATCAATGTGGATGATCTTGCGCTCGTTTTGCGCGAAATGCTTGGGGTTACCGATCACGCGGTCGTCAAAACGCGCCCCAACGGCCAACAACACATCGCAGTTTTGCATGGCGTTGTTCGCTTCAATCGTGCCGTGCATGCCCAGCATGCCTAGAAATTTTCGGTCCGATGCAGGGTACGCTCCCAAGCCCATCAAGGTGTTGGTGCAAGGGTAGCCCAGCATATCCACCAGGATCCGCAATTCGGCCGAGGCATTACTCAGCAACACGCCGCCGCCCGTATAAATATAGGGACGCTTTGCCGCCAGCAAAAGCTGCAACGCTTTGCGAATTTGACCGCCATGGCCCTTGCGCACCGGGTTATAGGAGCGCATTTCCACGCTGCTTGGGTAGCCCTTGTAGGGCACTTTTTTAAAGGACACGTCCTTGGGAATATCGACCACGACCGGGCCTGGTCGGCCACTACGGGCAATATGAAAGGCTTTTTTCATGATGTCCGCCATATCGCGGGCATCCTTCACCAAAAAATTGTGCTTCACGATGGGGCGTGTGATACCCACCGTGTCGCACTCCTGGAAAGCGTCCAAGCCAATCGCATGGGTCGGCACCTGGCCGGTGATGATCACCATGGGAATGCTGTCCATGTAAGCGGTAGCGATCCCGGTTACCGCGTTGGTCACGCCTGGCCCAGAGGTTACCAAGGCCACGCCGACCTCGCCAGTCGCACGCGCATAGCCGTCTGCGGCGTGCACTGCCGCCTGCTCGTGTCGCACCAGCACATGCTGTATCGTGTCTTGCTTGTAAAAAGCGTCGTAAATATGGAGAACAGCCCCACCGGGGTAACCCCAGATGTACTGAACATTCTCGGCCTGCAGAGCCTTGATCAAAATCTCCGCGCCACGTAATTCAGGCACGCTAGCGGATTTGGAGTTTGCCGATACGGCAACTGCTGAGGCCAATTCGGCCTTGGAAATTTCCATGATGAACCTTTGCGAATTTCTCTGACGAAACACCTTGGGTGCCCCTTCGTAAACACTTGTGGTGCGTCGTCGGGACTTAAGATTTTGGCCATGGACGCATTGAATGCTGCGCCGCACCAGAACCCGTTTGCTTTTTGAACGAAAGGCGCATTATGGCATCAATTGGCATTACTGCCCCTTGGCGCCGCCCTACCGCAGTGCGCCGGTGCGATAATTTATGCACTCTTATGAGACTTAGCCGCACACCATTGAACGCGAAAATGCCCCGTCGCCGTGCGCACCGGAGGCGGTTTGGCAACTGAACGTGAGCTCGACGCGTTCTTGCGCGGTGTGGAAAAGCGCGCGTTCAAGCGGACTTGCTACCACGTGCGCAACGAAGAGTCGGCCCTAGACATCGTGCAAGACAGCATGATGAAACTGGCCGAGCACTACGGGCACAAGTCGCCCGAAGAACTACCCATGTTGTTCCAGCGAATTCTCAGCAATGCAACCCTGGACTGGTTCCGCCGCCAAAAAACCCGCAACGCCTTGTTTACGCCCTTGGGCGACTTCGAAAGCCCCTTGGGCGATGGCGAATTTGACGTTTTAGAGGCTTTGCTCGCGAATTCTGACAATCCGCAGCAAGAAAGCAGTCAGTCGCAGGCCGAACGGGCCCAAACTTTGCATGCAATCGAACTAGAAATTCAGAATTTGCCCGCACGTCAACGGGAAGCCTTCCTCATGCGTTACTGGGAGGAGCTGGATCTGGCGGAAACCGCCTCTGCTATGGGCTGCTCCCAGGGTAGCGTCAAAACGCACTGTTCACGGGCGGTGAGTGCCTTGTCTAGAGCTTTACGATTGAAAGGGATTAATCCATGAACATTTTTTCTGAGTCCGCCGGCCCCAACAGTCAAACCGAGGCGCGCTTTGGCGCCCGAATCGCGGCGCGCCTGCAAGAAGGTTCGCGGGATCTGCCCCACAACATCACCGAGCGTCTGCGTGCTAGTCGAATGCAGGCGCTGGCAAACCGGCGCGTTGCGGAAATCCAGTTAGCGCCCGTGTTGGCCGCTGCGCACAGTGCTGGCGCAACCATGGGGGCGCACGCCCCAGGCTTTTGGACCCGTGCCTCCGCCCTGCTGCCTTTGCTGGCCCTGGTGCTGGGCTTGATGGCGATTGGAGCTATGCAGGACCAGGAACGCGCGTTTGAATTGGCGGAAGTGGATGCCGAGTTGCTAACTGCTGATTTGCCGCCCACCGCCTACACCGACCCCGGCTTTTTGCAATACCTGAAAAAGGCAGCTCAGGAATAGAATTGGGGGCTGATCGTCTCCATGTTCCTCTTGCCCAAACTCAACACCCCCCTGCGCCCGTGGCTCTGCGCCTGTGCGCTTCTCTTAATTGCTTGCACTGGCAATGCACAAAATAATGCCGTTGGCCAAACAGTGCCTAGCGCGTCGACCGCGGACTCGGAGCCGCGATGGGAACAGCTAAGTGCGGCTGAGCAGCAGTCACTTCAGCCCCTAGCTTCGATTTGGAGCAACCTTTCACAGGGCCACCGCCGCAAATGGCTGGCCCTGGCCAAGAATTATTCGGCCATGAGCGACGCTGACCGGGACAAGCTGCAAAGCCGAATGGCCGAATGGGCTGCCCTAAAGCCCAAAGAGCGAGAACAGGCCCGTTTGAACTTTGCGCAGACCAAGAAGCTGCCGCCAGATACTCGTGCAGCCACCTGGGAAGCCTACCAGGCACTGCCCGAGGAGGAGCGACGTGCCTTGCTGGACCAGGCCCCGAAAAAGCCAAGCGGCGCGGCTATTGCAGCAAAACCTGTTGCACCCAGTAAATTGGCAGAGGTACCCGTAACTCGCAAATCGCCTGAGCCGGTCAAAGCCACTTCCAATGCGCGACCCGCAATTGACCGCTACACATTGCTTCCCCAAAAGGACAGTGCGGCGTCAAACTGAAGCATCCTGTGCTCCTGGCGGTAATGCAGGGCGTCCATTAACCAGCCAGAAAAAGCCCAGCCAGTACGCATACTGAACACGAACTCCGGCCCTAGATGTCCTTTACCCACCGCATGTCCGAATCCACCGTCTTCGAAATTTTTGAATACCAAACGCCTCCAGTGTGGCGACGTATGGCTTGCTGGCTATACGAAGGCATGCTGCTATTTGGCGTGGTTTTTATCGCGGGCTATTTGTTCGGGACGCTTACCCAAACACGCAACGCCATGGACAACCGTACTGCACTCCAGGTGTTCATCTTTATGGCTTTGTGTGCCTATTTCTTGATTTTCTGGACCCGTGGCCAAACATTAGCAATGAAAACCTGGCATATCCGGCTGGTCGATAAGCACGGCGCCTTGATCACCCGGCAACGGGCAGTATTGCGTTTTGTGCTTAGCTGGGTGTGGGTGCTTCCGCCACTGGCAATTGCCTGGGGAGCTGCTTTGCCTGCGGGGGTGCAAGCGGTGGTATTTTTGTTGTGGGTGGCCGCCTGGGCAGGAAGCAGCGGGCTGGCGCAGCACAGGCAGTTCTGGCATGACATCGTGGCGGGAACGCGGCTAGTTCACTACAAACCGACCGAGCCGAAGGTCCAAGGCGCCAGCACTTAAGCCTGGCCCGCCGTAAAGCTGATCAAACGGCAGACTCGTCCTGCTCGCCAGTGCGGATGCGCACCACGCGCTCCACCGAGGTCACAAAAATCTTGCCGTCGCCGATCTTGCCGGTATAGGCCGCCTTCACGATAGCGTCTACACAGCGGTCCACATCGTCTGTTTTTACCACCAACTCCACTTTGACTTTGGGCAAAAAGTCGACCACGTATTCAGCTCCGCGATACAACTCGGTATGGCCTTTCTGGCGTCCGAAACCTTTGACTTCGGTGACCGTCAGCCCGCTGGCTCCGCATTCAGCCAGCGCCTCGCGGACCTCTTCCAATTTGAACGGTTTGATGATGGCGGTAATTTGCTTCACGGCAGGTTCCCAAAGTTAAAAAAAGTAGATTCAGGCACGGAATCGATTGGTAATAGGATAACGCCAATCCTTACCAAAACTGCGGTGGCTGAGGCGAATTCCTGGGGGCGCCTGGCGACGCTTGTACTCGTTGATCTGAATCAAGCGGGTGACGCGCTCTACGTCGGCGGCGCGATACCCGGCCGCTAAGATGTCAGCGATGCTTTGGTCGTTTTCCATATAGCGTTCGATGATTGCGTCCAGCACCTCGTAAGGAGGCAAGCTGTCCTGGTCGGTTTGGTCGGGTCGTAACTCGGCGCTCGGTGGCCTTGTGATGATGCGTTCGGGAATAGGCTCCTGGCACGTGCCGTAAGGGTCATGTTGATTGCGCCAGCGCGCCATGGCGAAGACTTTCATTTTGGGCAGGTCTTTGATCACGGCAAAACCGCCGGCCATATCGCCATACAGAGTGCAATAGCCGGTGGCCATTTCCGACTTGTTGCCGGTAGTAAGCACCATAGCGCCAAATTTATTGCTCAAGGCCATCAAAAGCGTGCCGCGTATGCGGGCCTGGATATTTTCTTCGGTGCTGTCTTCGGCACGCCCGGCAAATTCACCAGCCAGCGAGGCCTTAAAGGCTTCAAATTCGGGGCGTATGGAAATTTCGTCATAGCGCACTCCCATACGCGCAGCCATCTCGCGGGCATCCATCCAACTGATGTCTGCGGTGTAGGGGGAAGGCATCATGACCGCACGCACCCTATCGGCACCCAAGGCGTCCACTGCGATAGCCAGCACTAGCGCCGAATCGATGCCGCCCGAGAGGCCTAGCAATACGCCGGGGAAGCGGTTTTTACCTACGTAATCGCGCACCCCTAAAACCAATGCGTCCCACAAATCGGCTTCTTCTGAACGCTGCGCCTGCGTGGTAGAGGTCCAAGCAGCGGTCGATACAGTATCGGCCAGCGAACATTCAAAAAGGGCTTCCTGAAAACTGGCGGCACGGCCCTGCACATGGCCTTGCGCGTCCAAAACAAATGAACGCCCCTCAAACACCAGTTCATCCTGCCCGCCCACCAGATGCGCATAAACAAGCGGCAAGCCGGTAGCGCGACAACGCTCTGCCATGACCTGTTCGCGCTGGTAACCCTTGCCCAAGTGAAAGGGCGATGCATTGATCACCGCTAGCAGTTGTGCCCCTGCGGCCTTGGCCGCCAGGGCTGGCCCTTCAAACCAGGCGTCCTCACAAATGAGCAAGCCCACGCGCACTAGCGCATGTGCAGGGCCCGCCTCGAACACACAGGTCTGGTTACCGGGAGCAAAGTAGCGCCGCTCGTCAAACACCTGGTAATTAGGCAGTTGCTGTTTGGCATAGGTGGCTAGCACCTGGCCTTCGCGCAGCACGCTGGCGCAGTTAAAACGCTCTGTAATAGAAACTGCCGTACCGCGCTGGTCACCGCCTTGGGGGTGACCCACCACCACACACATATCCGCAAGACCCGCTAACTGCGCGGCCAGCCATTTCAGGGCATCATCGCAAGCTTGGATAAATGCGGGACGCAAATACAGGTCCTCGGCCGCGTAGCCGCACAGCGACAATTCGGGCGTCAGCAGCAAACGGGCGCCCTGTGCATGGGCCTGGTTTGCCGCGTCGAGTATTTTTTGCGCGTTGCCGCTCAGGTCACCTACGATGAAGTTGAGTTGGGCAACGCAAATTTTGAGAGTCATGTACGAATGCTTATGAAAACAGTGGCGCGGCCCGCGCCATCGGGCGCCTTCTCAGCCTGTGTCGGGAGGCTGCATGATGCTGAATGATTATGTCACCCGCGTCCATGACTCGGTCTGTGCCATCGACCCTGCGCTCTGGGATAGGCTACTGGCTAGCCATCCTGATGCTAGCCCCTTTGCGCGCCATGCCTACCTGGCAGCAATGGAGCGTAGTGCCAGCGCATGCCCGGCCACCGGTTGGAAGCCGGTTTGCATTAGCCTGGAGCAAGGAGGTGAGTTAGCGGGCGCCTGCATGCTCTACGAAAAAGACCACTCCTATGGCGAATACGTGTTTGACTGGGCCTGGGCCAATGCCTACCAGCAGCACGGACTGGCTTACTATCCTAAGGCCACGGTAGCCGTTCCCTTCACGCCTGTGCCAGGTGCCCGCCTACTGGCGCGCGATGCTGGCGCCCGGCAGGCGCTGATTGCTGCGTTGATAGGCTACAGCCATCAGCGTGAGATGTCCTCGCTGCACTTGTTATTCGTGTCTTCGCAAGACGCCCAAGCCTGCGCCGATAGCGGCCTTATGCTGCGCCACACGGTGCAATTTCACTGGACCAACACCACGCCCGGATTCACCGATTTCCCAGCCTTTTTGGCCAGCCTTTCGCAAGACAAGCGTAAAAAAATCCGCCAGGAGCGGCGCAAGGTGCTTGACGCGGGCGTGCAGTTTCGCTGGTCCAAGGGGCGCGACATCAGTGATATCGACTGGGATTTTTTCTACCGCTGCTATGAGCGCACCTACCTGGAGCACGGCAATGCACCTTATCTGAGCCGCGCTTTTTTTGCGGCTATGCAGAGCAACATGCCTGAAAACTGGTTGCTCTTTGTGGCCGAACGCGCGGGCCGTCCTATCGCCAGCAGCTTAATTGGCCTCAGCAGCGCCAATGCCGATGGCTCCCAGCCCCGCGTCGCCTACGGACGTTACTGGGGGGCGCTGGAGCGTGTGGACTGCCTGCACTTCGAAGCCTGCTACTACCAGCCCCTGCAATGGTGCATAGAAAATGGTTTCGAGCGCTTTGAAGGTGGCGCCCAGGGAGAACACAAAATGGCGCGCGCCCTGATGCCGGTTAAAACCAGCAGCGCCCACTGGCTCGCGCATCCCGCATTTGCCGATGCAGTGGCGCGCTTTTTAGAGCGCGAGGGTGACGGCATAGAGCAATACATGGGGCACTTGCAGCGACGCTCCCCCTACAAAGGCATGACCGCAGAACCTCAATAAAAGATGTAATTTTTCAGAGGGCGGAGATTGCCGCATCCTCCGGTAACAAGAGATTGATGGACTCGGGCTTTAAGCGGCCTGCTCTTTTTGGTAGTTGGCCATGCCTTCGGAGATTTCCTGATGCGCTGCCTCGGGGCCTTCCCAGCCCAAAATTTTGACCCATTTACCCTCCTCCAGATCTTTGTAGTGCTCAAAGAAATGGGCGATGGTTTTGAGGCGTAGTGGGTTGAGGTCGGCAGGCTTTTGCCATTGGGTGTAAAGGGACAAAATTTTGTCGATGGGCACTGCCAGCACCTTGCCGTCCATACCGGCCTCATCTTCCATTTTCAAGATGCCGATAGCACGGCAAGGTACGACCACCCCAGGGATCAAAGGTACCGGCGTGATGACCAGCACATCGACCGGATCGCCATCGCCGGAGATGGTCTTGGGCACATAGCCGTAATTGGTCGGATAGTGCATCGCGGTGCTCATGAAACGGTCCACGAAGATCGCGCCTGTTTCTTTGTTGACCTCGTATTTCACAGGGTCTGCGTTCATCGGAATTTCGATGATCACATTGAATTCTTTGGGTGCGTTTTTTCCAGGGGTGACTTTGTCAAGGGACATAAATAGCTCGTGAGGTGGTTAGAAGTGAATACCGATCAATATCAGTATTAACCCTGATTTTACTGACTTGGCACTTGCGAAGCCGCGTAATGCAGTCTTTTGCAGCTACAGTTGCGGGAGTTGGCCAATCAGCTCCGCGACTATTGCAGGTCGTGAGCACGAGGAAGCAACGCAGCGGGAGTACCGCCAGCGTTACTCCTTTGTTCGCGAAACATGCTAGTTTGGAGATTTATATGACAGGTAACTCAGCGCTGATTCTTGCGCTTGTCTGTGGTTTG
>CANJXV010000103.1 GCA_947478935.1 Comamonadaceae bacterium | reverse complement strand
GTGCGCGCGATTTCCTTGATCTCGAAGAACTCCAACTGGTCGCCCACGGCGATGTCGTTGTAGTTCTTGAGCTTGATACCGCACTCAAAGCCTTCTTTCACTTCGCGCACGTCGTCTTTCATGCGCTTGAGTGAGTCGAGCTCGCCGGTGTAAATTACTACGTTCTCGCGCAGCAGGCGGAAGTGCGCGCTGCGGTTGACAAAGCCGCCGGTAACCATACAACCAGCCACAGTACCGATCTTGGATGCCACGAACACGGTGCGGATCTCGGCAAAGCCAATGATTTCCTCGCGTTTTTCCGGCGCCAACATGCCCGACATCGCAGCTTTGAGTTCATCGACCGCGTCGTAAATGATGTTGTAGTAATGGATATCGACACCATTACCTTCTGCCAGCTTGCGTGCGCCGGCATCGGCGCGCACATTAAAGCCGATCACGATGGCCTTGGAAGCGATCGCCAGGTTGATATCCGATTCGCTGATGCCACCCACGGCGGAGTACACCATTTGCACCTTGACTTCGTCGGTCGATAGTTTGAGCAGCGACTGCGCCAAGGCTTCTTGGGAGCCTTGCACATCAGCCTTAACGATGATAGGCAGCATCTTGACGTCGCCCGCACCGATATCGCTAAACATATTTTCCAGCTTGGCCGCTTGTTGCTTGGCCAGCTTGGTATTGCGGAATTTGCCCGCGCGGTAGGTGGCGATTTCACGCGCACGGCGCTCATCCGACATGACCATGAACTCATCACCCGCTTGCGGCACTTCCGTCAGACCTTGAATTTCTACCGGAATAGAAGGGCCTGCGTCTTTAATCGCTTTGCCGTTCTCGTCCAGCATGGCACGCACGCGGCCAAAGGTTTGTCCGGCCAGGACCACATCGCCGGTTTTGAGCGTGCCGGACTGCACTAACACGGTAGCTACTGGGCCGCGCCCTTTGTCCAAACGTGCTTCGATGACCAAGCCTTTGGCCATGGCATCCACAGGCGCGCGCAACTCCAGCACTTCGGCCTGCAATAACACTTGCTCGAGCAACTCGTCGATACCCTGACCGGTTTTGGCCGATACCGACACAAAGGGCGACTCACCACCGAACTCCTCGGGGACGACTTCCTCGACAACGAGTTCATTTTTCACACGCTCCGGGTTGGAGTCTGGCTTATCGATCTTGTTGATCGCCACCACGATAGGTACACCTGCGGCCTTGGCATGCTTGATAGCTTCTTTAGTTTGCGGCATCACGCCATCGTCGGCGGCTACCACCAAAATAACAATGTCAGTCGCCTTGGCACCGCGGGCACGCATGGCAGTAAACGCCTCGTGTCCCGGTGTATCCAAAAAGGACACCATACCGCGCGGTGTTTGCACATGGTAGGCACCGATATGCTGGGTGATACCACCGGCTTCGCCCGATGCCACTTTGGCGCGGCGGATGTAGTCCAACAAGGACGTTTTTCCGTGGTCCACGTGGCCCATGACAGTTACCACTGGAGCGCGCGGCAGAGACTCGGACTGCGAATGCACCTCTTCGTCGGTAAAGGCCTCGGGGTCATCCAGCGCAGCGACTACCGCCGTGTGACCCAGCTCTTCCACCACGATCATGGCGGTGTCTTGGTCCAGCGGCTGGTTGATGGTGACCATCTGCCCCAGCTTCATCAATTGCTTGATAACTTCCGAGGCCTTGATCGCCATCTTGTGAGCTAACTCGGCTACGGTAATGGTTTCCGGTACGTGCACTTCGATAACACGTACTTCCTGCGTTTGCATCGGTGCGTGGTCTTCGCGGTCACGCTCACCTCCACGTTTACCACGCGGGCCAGCACGCCAGTTAGTGGAGCGGCCCGTGCCCGCACCGGTGTCGCCGCGCGTCTTGAGTTCTTTTTTCTTGGCGGGGTCGCCAGCCCAGCTACTCGACAGCTTGGCGGATTTAACTTCTTTGCCCGAACCTGGCGCAGCAGCGCCGCCCGGTTTGGTCGGTTTAGCCACCGTGGAGCCGGCTGCTGGTTTGTGCAAGGTGCCTTTGATCGCCGCTTTCGGATCGACTGCCGGCTTGACTTCTACTTTTTTAGGCGGTGGTGCGACCTTGGCAGGTGCTGACATCATCACGCGGATGGCTGCTGCTTCGGCCTCGGCTTTGCGGCGGCGGTCGCCCAAATCGGCGGCGCGTTTGTTTTCTTCCAGTGCAGCTTCGCGCGATGCGGCTGCAGCTTTGGCAGCGTCTTGCTCGCGCTGCAACTGCTCGGCTGCCTGGCTCGCAGCGATGGCCTCGGCTTGCGCGGTGGCATCGAGGGCTGCTTTTTCAGCCGCCTTGGTCAATTTGCGGGGTTTCGCAGTTGCATCGCTTAGCGCTCCGCCTGCCGTGTCCGCTTGGGTCGAGGCCTGGGCTTGCGCCGCTGCTTCCTGCGCAGCGCGGGCTTTGGCTTCCTGTTCTTCACGCGCCTGGCGGCGCGCGGCTAATTCTTCTTCCTGCCTACGCAAAAACTCAGCCTGATGGCGCGCTTCTTCTTCGCGGCGCGCTAATTCGGCCTGATCGATCACCGGCGCAACGGGCACAGGGGCTTCGAATGCCTCTGCAGACTCTGGAACCGCATCCGAGCCATCTTCGCGACGCACAAAAGTACGCTTTTTACGCACCTCTACCTGAATGGTGCGCGCCTTGCCACTGGCATCAGCTTGTTTAATTTCCGTGGTCTGTTTCTTGACCAGCGTAATTTTCTTACGTTCCGCACCCGCAGTGCCGTGGGCAGCCTGCAGGTGGTTAAGCAACTTATGCTTATCGGCGTCGGTCAACACATCACTGGCAGTGGTTTTGGCGACCCCTGCAGATTTCAGTTGGTCCAACAGGGTTTCGGTAGATTTCTTGAGTTCACTGGCAAACTCGGCGACAGTCGTACTGGACATTTAGCGGGTAACCTTTCATGGCCTTGACTCTTGAGCGGCGGCGTCATCGGTAAACCAATGTTCGCGCGCCTTCATGATCAGGGCAGTGGCTTCGTCAATAGACTGGCCGGTGATTTCTGTAAGTTCGTCAGTAGCCAAATCGGCCAAATCGTCCAGGGTTTTGATGCCGTGTTCGGCGAGCATCCCAATGTGTTCAGCGCTCAGGCCTTCCAAGTCACGCAAGTCTTGCGAAACACTGGCCGTGCTTTCTTCACGCGCAATTTCCATGGTCAGAAGCGCATCTTTGGCACGGGTACGCAGTTCATGCACCGTATCCTCGTCAAAGCTTTCGATTTCCAGCATTTCCTGCAGAGGCACGTAGGCCACTTCTTCCAAGCTGGTAAAGCCCTCAGCGATCAGGATGTCGGCAATCTCTTCGTCCACATCTAGCTTGTCCATGAACAAACGGCGACCCGAATCGGTTTCTACCGCCAGCTTCTGGGCCGACTCGGCGGCGTCCATGATGTTGATCTTCCAACCGGTCAATTCGGATGCTAGTCGCACGTTTTGACCGCCGCGCCCTATGGCGATAGCCAGGTTTTCTTCATCCACCACAACGTCCATGGCGTGGCGCTCTTCGTCCACCACGATGGAGCTGACGTTGGCCGGCGCTAAGGCACCGATGACAAACTGTGCTGGGTCTTCACTCCACAGCACGATGTCCACACGCTCACCCGCCAGCTCAGTGGTCACACCATTGACCCGGCTGCCGCGCACACCCACACAAGTACCTATAGGATCAATACGCTTGTCATAGGAGAGCACCGCAATCTTGGCGCGCGAACCGGGGTCGCGAGCACAAGATTTGATCTCCAAAAGGCCTTGCTCAATCTCCGGCACTTCCTGGCGGAAAAGCTCGATCATGAAATCAGGAGCCGAGCGAGACAGCAAAATAGGCGCGCCGCGCAGCGTCAAGTCCACTTCCATAATCATTGCGCGAACACGGTCACCCGCGCGCAAGTTTTCTTTGGGAATCATTTCAGCACGACGTAGTCGTCCTTCGACGCGGCCGCTTTCAACAATCACATCGCCCTTGTCCATGCGCTTGACGGTGCCGACAAAAATATTGTCGCCCCGTGACATAAAGTCGTTGAGCAGCATTTCGCGTTCGGCGTCGCGGATTTTTTGCAGAATGACCTGCTTGGCTGCCATGGCGCCAATTCGACCAATGGGCACCGACTCTATCGGCTCTTCGATGTATTCATCGACCTCAATGTCCGAAATTTGCTCTTTGGCTTCAAACAGCAAGATTTCCTGGTCCGGCAATTGCAGCCCAGCTTCGTCTGGCACCACGTGCCAGCGGCGGAAGGTTTCGTAATTGCCGCTATCGCGGTCCAAGGCGACACGGATATCCACGTCTCCTTCGTAGAGTTTTTTAGTGGCTTGCGCCAGGGCGGCCTCCACGGCTCCCAAAACCACATCTCGCTCCACGTTTTTCTCACGGGAGATCGCCTCTACCAACATCAACAATTCGCGATTCATGCCTTCACTCTCCTGACAATTCAATTCACAAACACAAACAAGTGCTATCCAATGACTTGTTCATCGCAACTCAATACCGCTAGCCCGCATCATTGGCGCCATGGGCCCCAGGCTCCGGCAGCGCATCCGCCTGCCCTTTGCCACGGCCCTTGAAGCTAACAATGGGCGCCAGACGCGCCTCTTGCAATTCATCCAGGGCAAAACCCATGGCCTGCAAGGGCGGCGCGGGCCGCTTCTTGCTCACCTTTTGGCCCGGCTTGATGGCCGGCGCCTCGCTCCACACAATCTGCCAATGCGCAGCATCAGTGGCCTCTGGCACCCGCTCTAGCGTGCCGCGAAACTTCTTGCGCTTGGCATGGACCACTCCGCCAGCAGCCGCGCCAATCGGCTCGCGCAAGGTGATATCAATCACCTGACCGGCAAAACGCTCAAAATCCGCCTCATGCCGCAGGGGACGATCAATTCCCGGCGAGGACACCTCCAAGCGGCTATACGCCGTGCCTTCAACCTCCAGCGTAAATTGCAGCTGGCGCGTCACCTTTTCGCAATCTTCCACCGTCACAAACAGCTCTTCTTGCGCAGCACCCTTTGCCGCCTGCAACCAAGGCAGGTCTATCGTGACTCGCAACAGGCCGCCGGCAGAGCGCTCCAGCTCCACCAGGTCGTAACCCAAACCGACCACAATTTGACGCACAATGTCTTGCCAAGCCACTTTGCTGATGCCCGCTTTCCAAGGTGTCCGGCCCTTCAAATAAGCAGCCTCTAAAAACGATCGACCAAAAAAAACGGGCGGTAATTACCCGCCCGTTTGGTCGTGAAGCTTGCATTGTAATGGAAAAAGCCGGTAAAAACCAAGCACTTAGCGCGGGTTTTGCTTTGTTTTGAAGTGGCGTGCATCGATTGGCCGCTTTACCTACCTCGCCATTGCAAATGCCCCCACTGCTTTCGAACTTGACTAGGGACTTGAATGCCCGGGCAAATACCCTTATGCCCGACATAAGAACTTTCAATCCGTCAGCCATCGGATCCGGGCTTACCCGGTGTCGCCACAGTGGCCCCTGGCGCAGGGCAGATTCGTACCAAGCCAAGAGCACCAAGATGGAACAAATCGCTTTTTAATAAGAGTATGTTCAAGGGTTTTCACTAGGGCAAACGGTCAGTGCCAAGGAACATAATGATCGGGTCATTCGTTCTAACAACCCCTCCCGGAGACATACGTTATGCAGGTTCAATTGAAGGTTAACAACCGCCAGGTTTCAGTGGACGTCCCCCCCCATACCCTGCTTGTTCAGGTGCTGCGCGAGCATTTGCATATGACAGGCACCCACGTGGGCTGCGACACCGCGCAGTGCGGCGCCTGCACCGTGATCAAAGATGGCCATGCTGTCAAATCCTGCAACATCCTGGCCGCCCAAGCGGACGGCGCGGAGATCACCACCATCGAAGGCCTGGCCGCGCCAGACGGCACCATGCACCCGATGCAAGCCGCTTTCAAAGACTGCCACGGTTTGCAGTGCGGTTTCTGCACCCCGGGCATGGTCTTGAGCGCTATCGACCTGTGCGCCAAGCACCCCAAGGCCAGCGCCGATGAAGTGCGCACGCATCTGGAGGGCAATATGTGCCGCTGCACCGGCTATCAAAACATCGTTAAAGCCGTGCAGCAGGGTGCTGCTGCCATGGCTTCTGCCTAAACCATACAAGGAGCAAGCAATATGGGTGCCTCAGATTTTTCCAACCTTCCGCATATCGGTGAGTCGGTTCGTCGCAAAGAAGACTATCGTTTCCTGACCGGTGCCGGTCAGTACACCGACGACATCACCATGCAAGCGCAAAGCTACGCCGTCTTTGTGCGCAGCCCACACGCGCATGCCGTGATCAAAAGCATTGACATCAGCGCGGCTTCCGACATGCCGGGCGTAGTCCGTATCTTTATCGGCAAAGACCTCGAAGGCAAGATGGGCGGCCTGCCCTGCGGCTGGCTGATCAACAACCCCGACGGCACGCCTATGAACGAGCCGCCGCATCCGGTGCTGGCCCTTGGCAAGGTGCGCCATGTGGGCGACCAATTAGCCATGGTGATCGCAGACACACTGGAGCAAGCCAAAAACGCAGCCGAAGCTGTGCAAGTCGATTACGACGTGCTGCCCGCGGTGGTTGACGTGCGCGATGCTGCCACCGGCCCGCAACTGCACGAAGCCGCTCCAAACAACAAGTGCTACAAATGGGTACTGGGTGACAAAGGCAATGTAGATGCCGCGTTTGCCAACGCTGCGCATGTCACCAAACTCGACCTGATCAACAACCGTCTGGTGCCCAACGCTATGGAGCCTCGCGTCGCGATAGGCAATTACAGCCGCGCCACCGAGGAATACGTGCTCTATGTGTCCAACCAAAACCCGCACGTCGAGCGCTTGCTGATGACTGCGTTTGTGCTGGGCTTACCCGAGCACAAGGTGCGCGTGATCGCTCCTGACGTGGGTGGCGGTTTCGGCTCCAAAATCTATTTGTATGCGGAAGACGTGGCCCTCACCTGGGCGGCCAAAGAAGTGAACCGCTCGATCAAATGGACCTGCGAGCGTTCGGAGTCTTTCCTGACCGACGCGCATGGCCGTGACCACGTCAGCCACGCTGAAATGGCCATGGACAAAGACGGCAAGTTCCTGGGTATGCGGGTACACACCCATGCCAACCTGGGCGCTTACCTGTCTACCTTCTCCACTGCGGTGCCGACGATTTTGTACGCCACGTTGCTGGCCGGCCAATACACCTGCCCGCAAATTTATGTGGAAGTCGATTCGTGGTTTACCAACACTGCGCCCGTCGATGCCTACCGTGGCGCTGGCCGCCCCGAAGCCACCTACCTGCTGGAACGCCTGGTCAGCCGCTGCGGCTGGGAGATGGGTTTGTCGCAAGACGAAATCCGCAAGCGCAACTTCATCAACAGCTGGCCCTACCAAACGCCAGTGGCTTTGCAATACGACACCGGCGACTACCTCGGCTGCATGGTCAAAGCGCAAGATATGGCGGACGTCGCCGGTTTCCCCGGACGCAAAGCGGCCAGCGCGACCAAAGGCTTGCTGCGCGGTATCGGATACTCCAGCTACATCGAAGCCTGCGGCATTGCGCCTAGCAATATCGCGGGAGCCCTAGGCGCCCGCGCCGGCCTGTTTGAGTGCGGCGAAATCCGCGTGCACCCCACTGGCAGCGTCACCGTATTCACCGGCTCACACAGCCATGGACAAGGCCATGAAACCACGTTTGCCCAAGTCGTTGCCGCCCGTTTAGGCGTCGCGGTTGACGCGGTCGACGTTGTACATGGCGATACCGGCCGCGTGCCTTTTGGCATGGGGACTTACGGTTCGCGCTCTATCTCGGTGGGTGGCGCTGCCATCATGAAAGCGCTGGACAAAATCGAGACTAAGGCCAAAAAAATCGCAGCCCACTTGATGGAGTCCAGCGATGCCGACGTCGAATTTGCTAACGGAGAATTCACCGTTAAAGGCACCGACAAGAAAGTCACTTTTGGCCAGGTGGCGCTCACCGCTTATGTGCCACACAACTACCCGCTGGACAAGTTAGAGCCCGGCTTGAACGAGACCGCGTTCTACGATCCGACCAACTTCACTTTCCCCGCAGGCACCTATATTTGCGAAGTTGAAATCGACCCCGCTACCGGCGTGACGCGTGTGGAAAAATTCACTGCGGTCGATGACTTCGGCACCATCATCAACCCGATGATTGTTGAAGGTCAGGTTCACGGTGGACTGGTGCAAGGTATTGGCCAGGCCCTCATGGAAAACTGTGTGTATGACCGCGAAACCGGCCAGTTGCTCACCGGCTCTTTCATGGACTACGCCAT
>CANJXV010000102.1 GCA_947478935.1 Comamonadaceae bacterium | reverse complement strand
GGGCTTAACCAAAGACCAGTACAAAGTGACATTTCAAAGCCGCCTGGGCCGTGCCAAATGGCTAGAGCCCTATACCGAACCGACGCTGATCGCGATGGGGCAGTCCGGCGTGGGCCGGGTCGATGTGATTTGCCCCGGCTTTACCAGCGACTGCCTGGAGACGCTAGAAGAGATCAATATGGAAGCGCGCCATGCGTTTTTGGAAGCAGGTGGCAAAGCCTTTCATTACATACCCTGCCTGAACGACGGCGCGCCAGGCATAGACGCGCTGGCGGCGGTGGCACATCAGCACCTGGGCGGCTGGCCGGTGGATACGCCGCCAGACGCGCAGGCCCTCGAACAATCGCGCCAGGCTGCTCTGGCCCTGGGCGCGCAGCGTTAAGGGCGCCGGGACGCGATGGCCCTCATCCTGGCGCCGATGGAGGGCTTGCTCGACTTTGTGTTGCGCGATGTGCTGACCCGCGTGGGCGGCATAGACCGCTGTGTATCCGAATTCATCCGCGTGACGGACACCTTGCTGCCTGAGCGCGTATTTATCCGTGTCGTGCCCGAATTACTCAACGGCGGACGCACTGCTGCAGGCGTGCCGGTGCGCCCGCAGTTGCTGGGCTCGGACCCGGCCTGTCTGGCCGATAACGCAGCGCGCGTTGCAGGCATGGGCGCCGATGGCGTGGACCTCAATTTTGGGTGCCCCGCCAAAGTGGTGAACCGCCATGGCGGTGGCGCCGCGCTTTTGCAAGACCCCGAGCTTTTGTTTGCGATTGTGAAAGCCGTGCGCGCTGCCGTGCCCGCAGCGCAAATGGTGTCAGCCAAGATGCGCTTAGGCTTTGATGATGACAGCCGCGCCGAGGAATGCGCACTAGCCCTGCAAGAAGGCGGCGCCGGTGAAATCGTGGTCCATGCGCGTACCCGCGCCGATGGCTACCGCCCGCCGGCTTACTGGCACCGCATCGCCGACATACGCGCGCGGGTGCGCACACCGCTTATTGCCAACGGCGAAATTTGGAATGCCCAGCATGCGCAGCAATGCCGCCTGGAATCGGGCTGCGACGCCTTGATGCTGGGGCGCGGCATGGTGAGTAATCCCGGCCTGGCGCTGGAGATACGCGCAGCTACGGCGCACACCACGCTCACCACGCTGGCGCAACACAGTGCTCATACACCGGGGCTGGATTGGCCGGGCGTGCAAATGCATGTGGGCCATTTTTGGCACTTAGTACGCTCGCGTCTGGAGACGCGTCAGCAAGCTGGGCGGCTCAAGCAATGGCTCAATTTTTTGCGCCGCCATTACCCCCCGGCACAGCAGGCCTATGAGCGCCTGAAAACCGAAATCGACGTGCGGGTGTTTGATGCCTGGGTCAGCGCGCAACCCCTGGGCGTGGAACACGCCTAACCACTCCTTTCAACCTGCAACCTAGGCACGGATAAACCATGGACAGTGTGCGTATCGACAAGTGGCTGTGGGCGGCGCGCTTTTTCAAAACCCGTTCGCTGGCGACTGATGAGGTCATCAAAGGCCACGTGCAAGTGGCCAAGCAAAACATCAAACCTTCGCGCGAAGTGCGGGTGGGCGATATCCTGACGGTGTGGCAGGCCAAAATTCCGCGCACCATCACCGTCAAAGGCCTTAGCGCGGCGCGCGGCCCGGCGCCGGTGGCGCAGGCCTTGTACGAAGAGAACGCTGAAAGTATCAGCGCGCGCTTGGCGATGCAAGAACACCGGCGCTTGCATGCCGAACCGGCCGATGCCTTAAGCCATGGCCGCCCCACCAAGCGCGATAGACGCGACCTGCAAAAGGGCTTGGATGCGCGCTGGAGCGCGTCCATAGACGACTAGCCCAAGCACCTCACAAGGCCAAATCCGTCGTTGCGTGACCACAGGCCTTGGCAAAGGCCCGTCATGGCCAGGCCGCTGGCCGTAGCAATTGCTGACTTCTGGCTTTGACGAAAGACACCACGTTCCAACCTGGCCTGCCGCGCCGCTAGCGCTGCTCGCAGTGGCGACAATGAGGCTCTTAGCGCTTGCGGCGATAATCGGCCCTCGCCTCGCAGCAGCGCCGCCCTATGGGCCCGCGCCCGCTGGACCATCCGAAAGCTACCCGATGACCGCCTCTCGCCTCTCCCCTGTTTCTATTTCACCCGTGCAAGATATTGTGGCCGATATGCGCGAGGGAAAAATTGTCATCCTGGTCGATGAAGAAGACCGCGAAAACGAAGGCGATCTGGTATTGGCCGCCGACCATGTCAGCGCAGAGGCGATTAATTTCATGGCGCGTTTTGGACGCGGCCTGATTTGCCTAACCCTGACACGCGCCCATTGCGAACGCTTGCAACTGCCGCCGATGGCAGTGCGTAATGGCACCAAACACGCCACCGCATTTACCGTTTCCATTGAAGCCGCAGAAGGCGTAAGCACTGGCATATCGGCCGCCGACCGCGCTTGCACCGTACGCGCAGCAGTCGCCAAAAATGCCGTGCCCCAAGACCTGGTGCAGCCGGGCCATATTTTTCCCCTGCAAGCGGTCGATGGGGGCGTGCTGATGCGCGCTGGCCATACCGAAGCCGGGTGCGATTTGGCTGCTATGGCCGGTTGCACACCCGCATCGGTAATTTGCGAAATCATGAAAGACGACGGCACCATGGCGCGCCTGCCGGACTTGCAGTTGTTTGCCGCCGAACATGGTCTGAAGATTGGCACTATCGCCGACCTGATCGCCCACCGCAGCCGCGTCGAATCGCTGGTAGAGCGCAAAGCCAGCCGTGAATTACAAACCGCCTTTGGCAGCTTCCAGGCGCATGCCTTTCAAGACTCCACGGGCCATGCCGTGCATCTGGCGCTGGTACAAGGGCAATGGGACCCCTCCGAAGCCGTGGCGGTGCGCGTGCATGAGCCGCTGTCGGTGCTCGATGCGCTGGAAGCCGGGCGCACTTTGCATTCCTGGAGCCTAGACGCCAGCCTGGCGTTTTTGGCGCGCGAGGGCAAAGGCGTGCTGGTGTTGCTCAATTGCGGCGAAACCGGCGAGCAGTTGCTGGCCCAATTTGAAGGTACTGCCCGACCTGCACAAGCCCCCGAACGCGGTCTGATGGACTTGCGTACCTATGGCATCGGCGCCCAAATACTGCGCCTGTGCGGCGTGCAAAAAATGCGCCTCATGGGCAGCCCACGCCGCATGCCCAGCATGGCTGGCTACGGCCTGGAAACCGTTGGCTACTTGAGCGCCCCCGCCCCCTGATTTTTTTGAACCGGAAAGAAACCCATGTTTGGTGCTGACAAAGGCAATATCGACAACGAAGACCAGCGACTGCAAGGCAAAGGCCTGCGCATCGGCATCGTGCAAGCGCGCTTTAACCATGACGTCACCGACGCATTGACCAGCGCCTGCAAACAAGAGTTGCTGATTCTGGGTGTGGCCGAGCGCGACATCCACCATGTCAGCGTGCCCGGCGCGCTGGAAGTGCCTGTCGCCTTGCAAGCGCTGGCAGAAAAATCTAGATTTGATGCGCTGATTGCTATCGGCTGCATCATCCGCGGTGAGACCTACCACTTCGAACTGGTGGCCAATGAATCGAGCGCAGGTGTGACGCGGATCGCACTGGATTTTCAGATACCGATTGCCAACGCGATACTGACCACCGAAAACCTGAGCCAGGCCGTGGCGCGCCAATCGGTCAAAGGCAGCGACGCGGCTCGGGTGGCCATTGAAATGGCCAACCTGTTGGAAAAAATTTAATGGCCGAACCCCACGCGCCGGCGCACCCTCAAGAGCAGCAGGCCAAGCTCAGCAGCACCGGCTTGCGCAAAACGGCCACCAAAAACAAACGTAGCCGTGCGCGCGAGTTCGCGGTGCAAGGCCTGTACCAAAGCTTGGTGGGCAAAAACTCCCCGGCTGACATTGATCTATTCACACGCGACCTGTCGGGCTTTTCCAAAGCCGATGCAGTGCATTTCGATGCCTTGCTGCATGGCTGCATCGCGCAGGCCGATACTGCGGACCAACTCATTAGCACCCGCCTGGATAGACCGCTGGCCGAGATATCGCCGATTGAACGCGTAGTGCTGTGGATAGGCGTTTACGAGATGCAGCATTGCCCCGACGTGCCCTGGCGCGTGGTGCTCAATGAATGCGTAGAGCTGGCCAAAGAATTTGGTGGCACCGATGGCCACAAATACGTCAATGCCGTGCTCAACGGCCTAGCGCCCGAATTGCGCTCACTCGAAGTGCAGGCCGACCGGGCTGCGCGCCACAGCACCTAAACCCATCCGGCCCATGCAGATTTCCCGCCGCGCCCAAGCGATTGAACCTTTTTATGTCATGGAAGTGGCCAAGGCCGCCTCCGCACTGGCGCAAAAAGTGCAGGACAGCGCGCGGCCCATGGTGTTTCTGAATATCGGTGAGCCCGATTTCACCGCGCCACCCTTGGTGCAAGAGGCTGCAGCGCGCGCAATCAGCACTGGCCTGAGCCAATATACCCAGGCCACCGGCCTGCCCGCGCTGCGAGAGCGCATCAGCCACTGGTACCGCCAGCGCTTCGGGCTAGATATTCCGGCTAGCCGGATCGTCGTCACCGCCGGTGCTTCAGCCGCCTTGCAAATGGCCTGCCTGGCGCTGCTCGATGCAGGGGACGAAGTGCTGATGCCCGACCCCAGCTACCCCTGCAACCGACATTTCGTGAGCGCAGCCGATGCGCGCGCCGTCTTGTTGCCGACTACGGCTGCGCAGCGCTTTCAGCTGAGTGCCGATCAAGTACAAGATGCTTGGGGCCCCAAGACGCGTGGTGTCTTACTGGCCTCGCCTTCCAACCCTACCGGCAGTTCTATCGACCCCGCCGAGATGGCGCGCATCCACCAGGTGGTGCACGCGCGCGGTGGCATCACCCTGGTCGATGAAATTTACCTGCCGCTTAGTTATGACGCGCATTTCGGCGTCAGTGCACTGACCTTAGATGAGTCCGTGATCAGCATCAACAGCTTTAGCAAATACTTCAATATGACCGGCTGGCGCCTAGGCTGGATGGTGCTGCCCCCGGCGTTGGTGCCGGTGATTGAAAGGCTAGCGCAAAACCTGTTTATTTGCCCGAGTTCGATATCCCAGCATGCGGCCCTGGCCTGCTTTGAGGACGAAAGCATCGCCTTGTATGAAAGCCGCCGCCTGGCGTTTGCACAGCGGCGCGATTACGTTGTACCGGCACTCAACGCATTGGGGCTGAGCGTTCCAGTAATGCCGGACGGCGCGTTTTACGCTTGGGCCGATTGCAGCGATGCCTGCGCGCGTTTAGGGCTAAACGACAGCTGGGATTTTTCTTTTGCCGTGATGGAGCAAGCCCATGTCGCCATCACGCCGGGGCGCGATTTTGGTCCGGCTCATGGTGCGCAATTTGTGCGTTTTTCTACCGCCAGTTCCATGGAACAATTGCATACCGCCGTTGAGCGACTGCGTGCTATGTTGGCCGGATAATGCGGCATTTGCCGCAGGCGTTTTTCACCTACAAGGCCTTTCTATGAATCAGGACCTCGATATTCTTCAACTCGTATTGCATGCCAGCCTGGTGGTGCAGTTAGTGATGCTCTTATTAATGCTGGTCTCCATTGCAAGTTGGTCGGCCATCTTTCGCAAAATATTTGCACTGCAGCGCGTCAAATCACTTAATGAAGTGTTTGAACGTGAATTTTGGTCGGGCTCCAGCCTGAACGAGTTGTACACCACGGCAGCGAGTAAAGGCGTCAACTCCGGCCCTATGGAACGCATCTTTGCCAGCGGTATGCGCGAATTTCAAAAACTGCGCGAGCGCCGCGTCAGCGACGTCGCCACTTTGATGGACGGCGCCCGCCGTGCCATGCGTGCTAGTTTTCAACGCGAGATGGACGAAGTGGAAAGCAACTTATCCTTTCTAGCGTCAGTCGGATCGGTGTCGCCCTATGTGGGTTTGTTTGGAACAGTGTGGGGCATCATGCACGCGTTTACCGGCCTGGCGGCTTTGCAGCAAGTAACGCTGGCGACTGTGGCGCCGGGCATTGCTGAGGCGCTGGTGGCCACTGCTATCGGCCTGTTTGCTGCCATTCCAGCCGTCATCGCCTACAACCGTTTCGCGCGTGATCTGGACCGCATTGCCATCAGTCACGAAACTTTTATCGAAGAGTTTTCCAACATCCTGCAACGCAACGTCAGCGCGCAGGGCAGCACCAATGCGCCGCGTTAAAGCCATGATGCTGCCATTGCACGCAGTACAGGAGTAGCTACATGCCCGCAGTCAGCTCCCGGGGTCGCGGCAGACGCACTATCAGCGAGCCCAACATGGTGCCCTTTATCGATGTGATGCTGGTCTTACTCATCATTTTTATGGTGACAGCGCCACTTATTTCACCGAGCGTGGTCGACCTGCCAAGTGTGGGCAGTGCCGCCAAGCAAGCAGATGTGGTGATTCAGATCATCGTCGGCAAAGACAATTCCCTAGAAATCAAAGGCCAGGGCGCAGCCAGCGCAGTGAAGCTAGAGAACCTAGCCAATGCAGTGCGCAAAGCCCAAGCAGCCCGTCCGCCCAATACGACAGCCGTCGTCATTAGCGCGGACAAAAGCGTGCAATATGAGCGTGTGGTTAAGGTGATGGACACCTTGCAGCGCGCAGGCATTGCGCGCATCGGCCTGTCGGTGCAACTGGCGCCCTGAACAATATGGCCACGGCCCAGGCGCATAGCGATTTTTTGCCACCGCCCTCGCCCGGTTCGGGCCGGGCATTGGTACTGGCGCTGATCGTGCACGGCCTGTTGGTGCTGGCCCTCGCCTATGCTGTACCTTGGCATTTGCAAACACCGACCCCCACTTTCAGCGCCGAATTGTGGGCGCCCTTGCCGATGGAAGCTGCACCACCCGCTCTGCCGCCTGAGCCGCCGGCACCAGAAGTGGAAAGCATCGTCGCGCCGCGCACCCAGGCGCCCGCCCCGGCCCCCGAACCGACGCGCGTGGCACCGCCACCCAGCCCCGAGATAGATGCAGACATCGCCACGTCCGAGCGCAAAGCCCAGCAAAAAAAGCAAGACGAACGCGATAAAGCGGTGCAGGACAAAAAGAAGCTGGAAGAGCGCCGTCTGGCTGACAAGCGCGAGCTAGAGCAGCGTAAAGAAGAATCACGCAAAGCGGAGAAATCAAAACCGAGTAAAGCCGAAGATGCCAAGCGCCGCAAGGAACTGGAAGCCGCCAAGGCGGAAGAAGCCAAGCGCCTCAAAGAAATTGAAGCAGCCAAAGTCGCCGAAGAAAAACGTCTGAAAGACCTGGAAATCGCCAAGCAGCAGGAAGCCGATCGGTTGCGCGACGAGCAGGTGCAAAGCGATAAGCTGCGCAAAGACGCACGCGAGCGCGCCCTCAAACTCGCTGGGGCTGCGGCGGCCACTTCGGCTGGCAGTGGTAACGCCAACTCAAGTGGCAGCGCGGCGCAAAACGCTGGGCCCAGTGCGAGTTATGGCGCCAAAGTGGTAGCCGCAATTAGGCCCAACATCTCCACCATCAAGGAATTGAGCGCCAGCCTGACAGCGGAATACGATGTTTATACCGATGCCAGCGGAAAAATTATGAGTGCCAGAATTCGCAAGCGCAGCGGCGACGCCTATTGGGATGACGCAGCGCTTAACGCAATTTTGAAAACCGAACGCCTGCCTTTTGACGAAAACGGACGTGTGCCCTCACCCATGACCATTAGCCTGCGCCCGCGCGACTGATGCGAATTGAAGTTCCCGTCAGGGGCTCTAAGAGCCGCGTCGGCGCACAAAAATAATTTTTGATTGTGTGGGCGGCAAAGCGCTAGCAGTGCGATTCAAGATACCGCCAGCCCGGTCACAGCCATCGCAGCCGCAGCCCGAAGTCTTTGCTGCTTTTTCAGCAAGCTTATCTGCCAAAAGCCTGGGCAGCGGCCAGCGCGCCATAGCACGCAGCGAACGCACACGCCATGCGCCGGGCATCAAGGCCTGGGCCGCATAGACAAAGCTTATGCCTACCAACACAGCGACAGTAATAGTTTGAAAGTCCATCGCCAATGCTGGTGTCAAACCGTCAGCGCCGTCGTAATGCGAAAAGTTAACCAGGCCGCGACATAGGCCAGGCCGAACAAGTATGCCGCCATCAGCAAGGGATAGCGCCAGGAGTTGGTCTCACGGCGCACCACCGCCAGGGTGGACAGGCATTGGGGTGCGAACACAAACCAGGCGAGCAAGGAATAGGCCGTAGCCAAGGACCAGCTTTGCGCCAGGATGGGCGAGAGCGCATCGGCGACGCCGCTGTCCGCCGCCGAGAGTGCATAGACCGTGCCCAGCGCACCGACAGCCACTTCGCGCGCGGCCATG
>CANJXV010000101.1 GCA_947478935.1 Comamonadaceae bacterium | reverse complement strand
TTAGAGGCAAATCTGCTAAAGCGTTCGCCAGCTCCCAGGATTGGCAACGCGTGTCAACCTTATCTTTTTAGGAGAGCAACTATGGCGAACGATTTTCTTTTTACCTCTGAGTCGGTGTCTGAAGGACATCCCGACAAAGTGTCCGACCAGATTTCCGATGCGATTTTGGACGCGATTTTCAAACAAGATCCCAAATCCCGCGTAGCTGCGGAAACCTTGTGCAACACCGGACTGGTGGTGCTGGCCGGTGAGATCACCACCAACGCGCATGTGGACTACATCCAGGTGGCGCGCGATACGATCAAGCGCATCGGCTACGACAACACCGAATACGGTATCGACTACAAAGGGTGTGCGGTGCTGGTCGCCTACGACAAGCAATCCAACGACATCGCCCAGGGCGTGGACCACGCCAGCGATGACCACCTGAACACGGGTGCCGGTGACCAGGGCCTGATGTTTGGATACGCCTGCAATGAAACCCCCGAGCTTATGCCCGCGCCGATTTACTATGCCCACCGCCTAGTTGAGCGCCAGGCGCAATTGCGCAAAGACGGACGTCTGCCCTTTTTGCGTCCGGATGCGAAAAGCCAGGTCACCATGCGCTATGTGGATGGCAAGCCGCACAGCATTGACACCGTGGTGCTTTCCAGCCAGCACAGCCCCGAGATGAGCAACGGCGCGACCATGAAGCAGGAATTCATTGACGCGGTGATCGAAGAAATCATCAAACCGGTCTTGCCCAAAGAGTGGCTAAAAGACACGCGCTACCTGGTTAACCCCACGGGTCGCTTCGTGGTTGGCGGACCGCAAGGCGACTGCGGCCTAACTGGACGCAAAATCATTGTGGATACCTACGGCGGCGCCTGCCCGCACGGCGGCGGCGCTTTCTCCGGCAAAGATCCCACCAAGGTGGACCGCTCCGCAGCCTATGCCGCGCGTTATGTGGCCAAAAATATTGTGGCAGCCGGTCTGGCCACGCAATGCCAGATCCAGGTGGCCTACGCTATCGGTGTGGCCAAGCCCATGAACGTCACGGTTTATACCGAAGGCACCGGCGTGATTTCGGACGAAAAAATCGCCGCCCTGATTAGTGAACACTTTGACCTGCGTCCCAAAGGCATCATCCAAATGCTGGACCTGCTGCGCCCCATCTACGAAAAAACCGCATCCTACGGCCACTTCGGCCGCGAAGAACCCGAATTCACCTGGGAACGCACGGACAAAGCAGCGGTGCTGCGTGCAGCGGCAGGTCTATGAGACCTGCGTTTGCATCAGCAAACCGAGGCTTTGCGCGGGAGGCACAAAGCAGCGGTGCTGCGTGCAGCGGCAGGGTTGTAATTCGATAAACGAATGAAGCTGCAGACACAACGCCGAATAGACCGCTGGCTGGGCCAGATCTTGTGTGGCGTGGTGTCGGGCTGGGTACGTCTGGTCAGCATTTGGCGCCAGCCTGCGGTCATGCCGCAGGATGCGCGTCATATTCTGGTCATCCTGCTGTCTGAAATGGGCAGTATCGTGTTGGCCGGGCCGATGTTTTCCGCGCTGCGCCAGCGGTACCCGCAAGCGGCCATTCACATACTGCAACTAAAAAAAAACCAGGAAGTCACCCGCTTGTTGTCGCTCACCGAAGCGGCGTACATGCACTCGATCGACGACAGTAGCGGCCTGACCTTGGTGCGAGACATATTACGCGTAAGTGGAAAACTGCGCGGCATCTGTATGGATGCGGTGATCGACTGCGAATTGTTTTCGCGCGTCAGCGCTTTGCTCTCCTTTGCTTGCGGCGCGCCCGTTCGCTCGGGCTTTACACCACACACCCAGGAAGGCCTGTACCGAGGCAGCTTTATCACGCATGCCATTCCCTACAACCCCTACCAGCACATCAGCTTGCAGTTTTTATCGTTGGTCGATTGCCTGCAAACGGCCGGCATGCCGCGTAACAAAGCCGCGCCCTTGCGCACGGTACCGCAAGCTAGTGGCTTGTCCGTGTCCTTCACGCCGGTCGAACTTTCTTTGTACCGGGAAAAGCTGGTGCAAGACCATCCGGCAACGCAAGCCAAACGTCTGGTTCTTTTGTATGCCGGTGGCGGGATACTGCCCGAGCGCGCCTGGCCCAAGGAGCACTATGCGTGCGTGGCACAGGGCTTGTGCCGTAGCGGCTATGCAGTCGGGCTAATCGGCCTGAAAGACGATGCCGCTTTGGCGCAGCATCTCAAAACCCTAGTGGGCAGCGATTTATGCATTGACCTGACCGGCTACACCCGCAGCATCCGCGAGTTGTTGATGCTGTTTTATGCCGCTGAGTTACTCATCACCAACGATGGCGGCCCAGGCCATTTCGCCACCTTAACGCCCATCCAAACCATGGTTTTTTTCGGGCCCGAAACCGGCAAGCTGTATGGGCCGTTGGGTAAGCGCAATGTCGTGCTCGAGTCAGGCATTGCCTGCTCGCCCTGCCTGAGCGCCTACAACCATCGCCTGACGTTTTGCGATGGCGACAACCAGTGCCTCAAGCGCATTGCGCCGGACCCAGTGCTGGACCAAGCCCTGGCCTTTTTGCAAATGCAGCCCGGTGCGCAGGTGGCGGCGCCCGGCGCATGAACGGCCGTGCAATTTGGCGTGAACGCTCGCTGGCGCTGTTGCGCTGGCTGCTGAGTATCCGCTACATCAAATTCGGCATGGTCGGTGCCAGCGGCACCGTGGTCAATATCGCAGTGCTCTATGTAGGCCACGAATATCTTTTTCAAAGCCTAGAGGGTGCACAGGGCAAACCTTATGCCTCGCTGGCGCTGGCGATTGCGGTAGCCACCGTTAACAATTTCACTTGGAACCGGCTTTGGACCTGGGCCGACCGCGTTACACAACCACCCAAGGACGCAGATATCCAAGCCCCGCCCGCGTCCAGTCTGGGAGCGCAGTTAGCCAAGTATGCGCTGGCATCCTGGTTCGGCATCGGCCTGCAATACGTGCTCACGCTGTGGTTGGCGCACAGCATGCACTACATGCTGGCCAACGTGATTGCCATCGTTATCGCAAGCGTAAGTAATTTTTTCGCCAACGACCGCTGGACTTTTCGCAAACACTAAAGTGCCCCGCATGGTGTCCAACACACAGCCCCGCATAAGCGCCAACGAACGCGCGCTCTGGCTTTGGTCGGCCTTGCTTTTTTGCGCCATAGGCTTTTATTTTTTCGGGCTGGGAAGCCCTTATGCGCCGACCAATGGCGACGAAATGGTCTATATCCATATCGCCCGCCTGACTGCTGCTTCGGGGCACTGGCTGCCGCTGGTTTCTGACCTGGAAAACATGCGCAACACCAAGCCGCCCTTGCTGTTCTGGCAAGCGATCGCCAGTGGCGACTGGAGTGCACAGGGCAGCTTGTATTCTCTGCGTTGGCCCAGTGTGGCCTACACCTTGCTCACCTGCACGGCCCTGTCCTGGATGGCGCTGCGCATCAGCGGTCAATGGCGCACCGCGCTGCTGGCGGCAGTTATTTTTCTGGCCTTTTTTTCCACCTACCGCTATAGCCGGGTGTACCTGACCAGCGCGCCCGAAACTTTTTGGCTGGCAGTGCCACTGTGGTATTTGCTGTGGCAACAAAGTGCAGCGCCCCATAGCGAGCGCGCAGGCGCCGGACCGCTTGATCTACCGGGCCGGTGGTCAGCCCCTGTTTACCTGCTGGCAGGTCTGGCGATGGGGATCGGACTGTTGTACAAATCCTTTGCCCTACTCGCACCGGCAGCGGCCACGCTGGGCTGCGCACTTTGGGTGAGCCAAGGACCGTTACAGCGGCAACCTTTTTTGCGCGCTACCTGGGCAGTGGGCGCAAGTGCTGTGCTTGCATTGGGCGTGTTTGCCCTTTGGTTTGTGCTGGACCCCGATCCGCAAGCGGTGTGGCAGGAATTTGTCATCGGCGAGAACGCCAGCAAACTGCAGTCAGTCGGATATTGGCAAGCCGCCTGGAACGGGGACTACCCCCTGTGGCAGCAAGCCCTGGCCTACCCGGAAAACGCCGGCCTATTGCTGCCAGTGGGCCTGGGACTTTGCTGGTACGCACTGCGCGCCGCATGGCTTGGCCATTGGCGTGCATGGGCGGGTACACCGCAGGCCACGCTTTTGGTATGGCTGCTGGTGTGGCTGGTAGTTTTTAGCATTCCCAGCCAACGCTCTGCGCGGTATGTCATTCCTGCTATGCCCGCCTTTGCCATCTTGCTGGCGCTGTACTGGGAGCGTCTAGCGCGCGGTTGGTTTGTTGTCGTCTTGCTATTGAGCGCGGTCGCATTGACCTTACTGGCCCGCTTTGCGTTGGTGATGCAAGGTATGGGTATTGGAACAAATTTGGACCTATCCCTTACCCTGGCTTGTGCCGTCGTCGGTCTGGGTGCCAGCCTTGGGGGATTACTGTTTGCGGGCTGGACGCGCAACAGCACGCTGGCCGCCACGCTGGCCCTGTACGCCTGTTTCAGCGCCATGACGGTACCGCTTTCCAACGCACAAGCGGGCTACAGCCTGGCCGTTCAAGCGCGCATGCAAGGCCTGCGTATTGCAGTGCCCAATGGATTTAACGCGCAGTACGAGCGCTTTAGCTTTCTCCTGCCGGGCAGCACCCTGGTTCCCTACGATGCCGAGCGCCGCAACAACGCAACCCTGCGCCCCGATTTACCTTCTGCTGAGCGCTTGGACTATTTGCTGGAACGTTTTGACGCGGTGGTGTGGCTTGACGGCGACGCTGCGAACACGCAGGTGACCTGCCTGCCGCACTGCAAAGTGCTAGCCCAGCGCTGGCATGTCAAAAGCCGCCATCGGGCCGGGGAAGTGACCCTGTCTAATTTGTGGCAGCCGCAGGAGTGGTTGTTCGGCAAAGAGCTTTTAATCGTCAGCACGCCCTGAGCCAGCAAAAAATCTTATCAATCACCTTGCCGCGCCCGGTAGCGCGAGACAAGGTAAAAGTGCAGATACACGAACAACCACGGGTCTAGCACCGCATCCCAACCATTACCCGTAGGCCACCGTGTCAGGCCAAACACGGCCAGCACTAAAAGCAGCGCCGGCGCTGGTGCAGTTTTCGACAAGCGCGCTTGCATCACCCAAGGCACCAGCGCTAACATCAATAAGAGCGCATAAGCCATCGGCGAAAACCCCCATGCGTACAAAGAAACTGGAAGATACGCAAAGGTGTCCAGGAGCAGCAACCATCCAATTGCCATGCCCAGCACGGCGTAGCGGTACGGCCAAGGGTTTCGCTGCCCGGAACTTGCAAGGCTGGCTGCCTGCACTGTGTGCGACCATTTGCGTTGCGCAAGGCGCCGCCAAAGGTAGTGCAATGACAAAGCGATGGCCATCAAACTAGGCGTCTGAAAGGCAAGCCCCAGCCAATAGCTCAGGCCCCAAGGGCCTGGAATACAGGCCCAAAGCGCAATAGTCCAAGCCAGAAGGCGCGCCGCGTCACGTACCCGGCGCGCAGCGAATAACTGTGCGCCAGCGCTCAGCAAAGCAGCCAGCACCAGTGCCCAACCCGCTTGCCGGAGCACTGCCAAATAGCCGGGCTGCGGCAACAGTGGCGCGGCGTCTTGCACTAGGCGCATCCATAAGGAACTGTCAAGCAGGCTCATGGACTTCCTTTGCCCGGCGCCGTTGGCGAGTCGCCCACCCAGGTAAACCGCTGCCAGGCAATCGATTGGCGCTGGTCGGTATAGCTCACCCAGAGCTGACCATCGGCCATGGCCATGGCCGGATACGAATATTCGTGCCCGGGCGGCCCGTTTTCTAAATCAAGTACGGTGCTCCACAGGCTGCCATCTGCTGAGGACGTCATACGCAAGCGGTGACGCCCGATTGGTTGCGGGTTGTACACCAACAGATGCTGATCGCCTGCCGTCAGAGTGGCGACGCTGGCGTTCGGATTGTCCAGCGGCAAATCACCAATATCCGTCCAATGTGTGCCGCCGTCGGCGCTACGTGCCGCGCGAAGGCGGCCCTCTGGCCCGCCATCGCGCATAAAAGCCAGCCAATCGCGCTCGCCCAGCGCCAGCAAAGCCGGTTGCAGCATCTGGCCTCGCGCAGAGATAGGCGCCATGCCTAGCAACACGCCCTGGGCATCCAAGCGCAATGCCACCGGATATTTGCGCGCTAATTCAAAATAGGCCGGCAACACGATACCGCCATCCGACAGGGGCAAAGGCGCAGTGCGCACCAAATAACTGGTATTCCACAGCCAGGACAGGGGCAACACTGCCGTGGCCTTCCAGGCCCAGGGTACCTGCGGCGTGGGCGCTATCTGTTGCAAATGCAGCACCCGTCCGGCCGCCCAACCGCCTAAACCGGTGGCCACCACAAACAAATGCACTTGGCCCTGGCCATCCACCCAGGCCACCGGATTACCCAGGCGACGGATGCCAAAACCCAGTTGCTGTGCCACCTCCCATCGGTCCACCACCATACGGGCAGGGGACCAGATACCCGTGGCGCGATCCAGCGCCGACATGGCGATCTGGACATTGGGAGCACTCTCGCGGTCCCCGGCAAACCAGAAAGCCAGTAGTGCCGAGGAATGCGCAGAGGGTAAAGCGGCCAGCGCGCTGGCATGGGCGGCCGGCACGCCCGGTGGCATAGGAATATGGCCCTGCGCCGCACGTTCCCAATGTCCGCTTGTAAGCGCGGCCTCACCCAAGCTCTTGGTGGAATCCTTTGCTTGGATCTGCGTATTCGAGTGCGCGCGCGCAGGCTCAGGGTATGCGCGTCGCGCCGCATCGGCCAAATAAAGCGATCCGATGATGGCCAGAGCGACAAAAGCGCGCAACAAGCGGGAGGAAAAAAACATGGATGCATCTTAGCGATCAGGCCTACAGCCACATCCGGCTTGCGGCCAAGCATTGCGCTTAGAACGCCGCGCCCATTGAAGTCGACGATGTGAAAGATCAGCCGCAAGCGTTCTGCTGGCGGTTCGCAGCCCGCCAACTAAACTGCGGGCTTCACTCTATTGAGCGTGCCCATGCGCACGAAACGCTTTACCCATGGAAAACCATAGCATCCTCGCAATCGCGCCTCTAAGTTTTCCCTGGCAAACCATAGACCCATTTTTGTTTTGCGTCCACCACGACGACGCCTACCCACGCGGCAACGCGGATATGGGCCCAGATGCTGACTTGGACGGGCGCAATATGGGCCAGGACTTTGAAGGCAAAGACGGCTGGCGCATGTACCACGGCAGCACGGTGCCCGGCTTTCCGGCGCATCCGCACCGGGGCTTTGAAACCGTCACCATCGTGCGCCAGGGCTTTATCGACCACTCTGACTCGCTGGGCGCCACCGCCCGCTTCGGGCCGGGTGATGTGCAATGGCTAACCGCAGGCAAAGGCATCGTGCACTGCGAAATGTTTCCGCTGCGCCAAACCGAGGCCGCTAACCCGGCCGAGTTATTCCAAATTTGGCTGAATCTGCCAGCCCGCAAAAAAATGGCCGAACCGCACTTCACCATGCTTTGGGCCGACAGTGTTCCCTTGCTTGAATTTACCGATGCACGAAAGCGCAAAACCTCGGTACAAGTGGTGGCTGGTAGCTTGGAGCAGGCGCACGGCGCGCCGCCGCCGCCGGACTCCTGGGCCGCAGAGCCCGACTCCGATGTGGCTATTTGGACCATACGCATGCAAGCCAACGCCCAATGGATGTTGCCGGGCGCAGGCCATGCGCAAACCAGGCGTCGCCTTTACTACTTTCGGGGTAAGGGCCTGACCATCAACGGGCAAACCATTCCCCCGCAATCGGTGGTGGAAGTGCAAGCGCATGATGCCATCGAACTGCAAAGCGGCAGCGAAGAGGCGCAATTGCTGGTTTTGCAGGGTCGCCCCATTGGCGAACCCGTGGCGCAGTACGGCCCCTTTGTCATGAATACCCAGGCCGAGATCCATCAGGCCTTTGCCGACTACCGCCGTACCGAATTTGGCGGATGGCCTTGGGGGCGCAGCGATCCGGTGCATCCGCGTGATAAAGGGCGCTTTGCCCTGCATGCCAACGGACGCGTTGAACAGCGCTAGGGCTGCAGCGCAGCGCTTGCTGCAAAATATGCCCCTTACCCGAAACGCTTGGATACGCTATGTCACTGATCCCCGCCACCATACTCACAGGCTTTTTAGGTTCGGGCAAAACCACTTTGCTCAAACGCATATTGACCGAGGCGCACGGTCAAAAAATCGCCGTCATCGAAAACGAATTCGGTGAAGAAAACATCGATAGCGATATTCTGGTCAGCGACACCCAGGAACAAATCATTCAGATGAGCAATGGTTGCGTCTGCTGCACCATCCGCGAAGACTTGCGCACCACCTTGCAAGACCTGGCCGAGA
>CANJXV010000100.1 GCA_947478935.1 Comamonadaceae bacterium | reverse complement strand
GCAATCAAACATTCCAGAAAAATGAAGGCGCCAGTCATTCAATGCGATACGTGGAATGCCAAAATGCGCGAGTACAAAGACATCCGAATTTGGCGTAATTTTTGTATTCAGATTGTTGATCGGAACCCTGTGACGAAAAGTCGTACTTGGTTCCATGACATTTTTGGGACGCCAATCATCCTCATCTTCATGCGAGTTAATCGGTGGCTTTCCCATTGCTTAATCTTGTGATGAATTCATGGCCTGTTACAACTCCCATGATCGCAGCGTACTGACAATTTTTCGGACTTGTCAACCATTAGAGAAAAAAAATCTGGCCTACTGTAATGCCCTACCGGGTCAAAATCGTACTGCGCCTTTGGAATTTGACTAAGATCAATTTCTGCAGTGACAACCCCCCCTTGATCCCAAAGCGGCCCCGCAAGTAAGTTCCCAAATGGATCGACGATGCACGCACCACAAATCATAAGAAAACTTAGCAAAACTAATAATACCTGCTACTAACGGGCCGGAATTCAGGCCAATGCGGATCTCAAATTGCATTTGTTGCTCCCTGTTGAAATCCGCCAAATCGTCAAACATCCCGAGAGCCATATCGGCGGCCACGTCCGCATGGTCAGAACGCGGAATGGGCAAGCGGCCAGCAGCCCGATGCATGGGTGCTGGCCGATAGCAACAGTTGCCGGCACCAAATCCAGGACCGCGCCCAGCGCAAAGCTGTCCACCTGGCGCGTTGGTTGGCAGCCCATATCGCCCCGGCCGGCATCGACCAGCCGCCGTAGTCATGGCGGCTGGGACGCCGCACTACCTTTGCCCAGCGGCAGCGCCGTCTTGTAGCGCACCTGTTTGAGGGCAAAGCTGCTGCGGATTTTTTCGACACCGGGTATGGGTGTAAGCTGCTCCAAAATAAACTTCTCCAGCGCGCCCATGTCGGCGATCGCCACCCGGATCAGGTAGTCGGAGTCACCCGTCATCAGGTAGCACTCCATCACCTCGTCGTGCTCGGCAATACGGCGCTCAAACTCGGCCAGCGCGGCTTTGGACTGCTCCTTCAGGCTGATGGAAATAAACACGTTCAGCCCGAGGCCCAGCGCCTGCGGCTGGGTTAGCGCCACGTAGCGCTGGATCACACCGCCCGCCTCCAGCGCCTTGACCCGGTTCAGGCAGGGCGAGGGCGATAAATGCACGCGCCGGGCCAGCTCCACATTGGTCAGAGAACTGTCTTCCTGGAGTTGCGCCAATATTTTGTAATCCAAGCTGTCCAAAAGCATAAAAACCTTCCATTTACGAATTTACGGTAATTTTATGCTCCTACCAAGCCTTTTGGTGTCACAAAAAAACAGCACATGCCGGGCCTGTCTGCCTATATTGAGGCCTGATCCAACCACACCTTCCGCCTCCCATGCTGCAACGAATCGCGGACGCCGACCCCACCGAAACTGCCGAATGGCGAGATGCCTTTGCCGACATCGTCAGCGTGCACGGCCCGGCGCGGGCGCGCTTTTTACTGGACCAACTGGTGGCACTGGCGCACCAAACGCAGATCGACTGGTCACCCGAACTGGTCACGCCCTATGTCAACACCGTTCCGGTGTACGAGCAGCAGTCCTTTCCCGGCGATCTGGCCATTGAGGAAAAACTCGCCTCGCTGATGCGCTGGAATGCGCTGGCCATGGTGGCGCGCGCGAACTCGGCCTATGGTGAATTGGGCGGTCACATCGCCAGCTATGCCAGCGCGGCAGATTTGTTCGAGGTCGGCTTCAACCATTTTTTCCGGGGTCGCACGGATGGGCAACTCGGTGACTTGGTCTTCTTTCAGCCGCACAGCGCGCCCGGGGTGTATGCGCGGGCGTTTTTGGAAGGCCATCTGAGCGCACAGGACCTGGCGCTCTACCGCCAGGAGCTCAAAGCACCCCGCGCGGGCGCGCGCGGCCTCTCCAGCTACCCGCACCCGTGGCTGATGCCCGACTTCTGGCAATTCCCCACCGGCTCCATGGGTCTGGGCCCCATCAGCTCGATTTACCACGCCCGCTTTATGCGCTACCTCACGCACCGCACCCTGCTGGACTGCGCCAGCCGCAAAGTCTGGGGCGTATTCGGTGACGGCGAGATGGACGAGCCCGAAAGCATGAGCGCCCTCACCCTGGCCGCGCGCGAAGGCCTGGATAACCTGGTGTGGGTTATCAACTGCAACCTGCAACGCCTGGACGGGCCGGTGCGGGGCAACGGCCGCATCATTGACGAGCTGGAAAAGCTGTTTCGCGGGGCCGGCTGGAACGTCATCAAACTGATCTGGGGCAGCGACTGGGACGGCCTCTTTGCCCGCGACACCAGCGGCGCGCTGGTACGGGCGTTTGCAAACACGGTGGACGGCCAGATGCAAACCTTTGCCGCCAAAGACGGGCGCTTCAACCGCGAGAATTTCTTCGGCCAAAACCCCGAACTCGCGTCCCTGGCGCAGGGATTGACGGATGCGCAAATTGACCGCCTTAAACGCGGCGGCCATGACCTGGTGAAGATCCACGCCGCCTACGCGGCGGCGGCCAGCCACAGCGGCCAACCCACCGTTATCCTGGCGCACACCAAAAAAGGCTATGGGATGGGCCAGGCCGGTCAGGGCAAGATGACCACGCACAGCCAGAAAAAGCTGGACGAGGCCGCCCTGCTCGCCTTTCGCAACCGCTTTGACCTGCCCTTGAGCGACCAGCAGGCCACCAAGCTGGACTTTTTGAAACCCGCCGATGACAGCGCGGAAATGCAATACCTGCACGCCAGGCGCGAGGCACTGGGCGGCTACCTGCCGCGCCGCTACACCGCCTGCGCGCCGGTTGCCGTGCCCGCACTGCAGACTTACGCCGGCTTTGCGCTGAAGGCCGACGGCAAAGAGATGTCGACCACCATGGCCTTTGTCCGAATTCTGGGGCAATTGCTCAAAGACCCGGTGCTGGGGCCACGGGTCGTGCCCATCGTGGCGGATGAGGCGCGCACCTTCGGTATGGCCAATCTGTTCAAGCAGGTTGGCATTTACTCCAGCGTGGGCCAGCAATACGAGCCGGAAGACATCGGCTCGGTTCTGAGCTACCGCGAAGCCATGGACGGGCAAATTCTGGAAGAAGGCATCAGCGAAGCCGGCGCGATCGCCAGCTGGACGGCTGCGGCTACTAGCTATAGCGTGCATAGTTTGGCGATGCTGCCTTTTTATATTTATTACTCGATGTTCGGCTTCCAGCGCGTGGGCGACGCCATCTGGGCCGCCGCCGACCAGCGCGCCAGGGGCTTTCTGCTAGGCGCGACATCGGGCCGTACCACGCTGGGCGGCGAAGGCCTGCAGCACCAGGACGGCAGCAGCCATCTGGTGGCGGCCACGATCCCGAACTGCAAAGCCTACGACCCGGCATTCGCGGGCGAGATGGCGGTCATCGTCGACCAGGGCGTGCGTGAAATGCTGATCGAGCAGCAGGATGTTTTCTATTACGTCACACTGATGAACGAGAACTACGCACAACCTGACCTGCCCGCCGGTGTGGAGGCCGCGCTTTTGAAGGGCTGTTACCGCTTTGCCGCAGCGGATGCGGGCCTGCCGCCCGAAGCACCCCGGGTCACGCTGATGGGGTCCGGGGCCATACTGCCTGAGGTCATCGCAGCGGCGCGCCTCCTAGCCGCGCAAGGCATCGGCGCCGAGGTTTTTAGCGTTACCAGCTGGAGTGAGCTCGCCCGCGACGGCCAGCGCTGCGAGCAGGAGGCCATGGCCGGTACCGGTAGCCCGACGGCTTTTGTGACAGCACAATTGGCCGCTACAAGCGGCCCGGTTATCGCCGCCAGCGACTATGTGCGCGCCTTACCGGAAAGCATCCGCGCCTTCATGCCCGAAGGCCGCCGCTACCTGACGCTGGGCACCGATGGTTTCGGGCGCAGCGATACCCGCAGCGAATTGCGCGCCTTCTTCCAGGTGGATGCGGCCAGCATCGCCAAAGCGGCGCGCTTTGCCCTGGGTCCCCAGCAGATTTGAAGCAGCTTGCAACCGATAGGCAATAGCGTGCATTTGACGGACCATCGAAGGCAGCGGAAATATGGTACCCAGCGCGTTCAATATATTCCCCTAGGTTCGGGTTTGTACTGATTGTTCATGCCAGGGGGATGCCCCAAAGTGACGTAAACGGATCAGCAGGTAAATAAAGGACTGGATTGTCCCGGGGTAGGTGGATCCATGGCTGGTCAGCGGCGCCCAGTCTGTGCAACATTGGTGCATGCGCTAAATAAGTAAGCACTGCATTGATGCTACGAAAAATATTTTTGGCTTTTGGCTTATGGCTTAGCGAAAACGCAGTTCAAGTTGGGCACGCGTTTTGAAAGCTGCATCGTGACGCGCTATTTCAGGTGCCGGATGAACCATTTCGGTTCATTGTTGGCCGTGGTGAACCACTTGAGGCTCCTGGACTTACATAACAGTTAATGCAGCCCCGCTGCAAGGCTAGCGGCCTTTCCGCTAAGAAGTTTGACCGGATTAGAGAGGGGATCCGGAAAAGCAAGAGGGACAGAGCGATCTGATGTCAGTGCGAGTTAGTTTTTCAATCATCAAAAGGAGTTTATTGTGCAAAATAGTAGTTACATGTCATCCTTGAAAACGAAGAGAAAATTTCTGGTTCAATCAACCATGATCGCCATGGCGGTAACAGCCGGTATGCAGGCACAGGCCGCAGCATTGACAGAGATTAACTTTGTCGAAGCCGTTCACAACCTGGGCTATATCAATTTGTACGTGGGCCAGCATGCCGGTATTTTTGAAAAGCATGGTTTGAAGCTGAAGGTCAGTGCCTCCGGTGGAGATACCCAGGCTTTCGCGGCGGTTCTGGGTAAATCAGCGCAGTTTGCCATTGGTGACGCAACCATGGTGCAGATGTCCAGAGAGCAAGGCGGTCCGGGCATTGTGGTCGGAACCGTGATCCAACGGGCTCACTATTTCGGTGTATCGAAAAACTTGGACATCATCAAGGATCCCAAGAAATTCAAAGGTCTGACGATTGTCACGTCGCCGGAACCCAATACCAATTTCTCGGTCTCCAAGAAAATGCTGGAAGACAATGGCCTGAAGCCAAAAGTCGATACCAAAATTCTTGAGGTGAATCCTGGAACTGAAATCGCCGCCATGCTGGCCGGCCAAGCCGATATGGCAGTCGCTTACCAGCCGGGCGTTGCCAGTGCCATGTCGCAAGGGGCTAAAGTGGTTTTTGACTTTGCCAGCTACATGGGGCCCTTCTGCAATACCGGCATTATGGTTTTGCCGGATTATGCGAAAGCCAACCCAAAAATCGTACAAGCCTTGGTGAGTGCGTTTGAGGAAGCCTCGCGCATGACATACGCGAAGCCTGATTTCGCCAAAGAGGTTGCGCGCAAGGAGTTTCCTGACCTGCCCCCAGATGTAGTGAACAAGGCGATGGATATGCAGCTTCAGTTCAAGATTCCTGCCGAGTCGGTGAAAACCGATCCCAAACAATGGGAAAATCTGATGAAGATGCAGAAATATCTCGGAAACGTCAAAGGCACCATTCCGTTCAAAGATATTATTGACAACAGCTACGCCGACGTCGCTGTGAAGACGGTTAAATAATCCTATCGTCGCCCATGCAGGTGAATCCCGGCTTCGGGATTCACCTGCAATCTGCACCATCATCCGCCGTTTCACACCATGAGCCTGGAAAATCCACTGCCTCTGCTGGTTGCAGACAACATCTCGAAAACCTATTCCCACAACGGCGTCGCTAACGCGGTTATCGGGGACGTCTCATTGAAACTATATCCCGGCGAGGTCGTCAGTGTCGTCGGGCCTTCAGGATGCGGTAAAACCACCTTGCTCAATATGCTGTGCGGCTTGTTGCCGCTGAGTAGCGGCGCGGTGACCTGGCGTGGTAAGCCGCTGGCTGGTATGCCGGAGCGGGTGGGTTACATGCTCCAAAAGGATTTGCTGCTGCCCTGGCGAACCGCCTTGGGCAATGTGCAGCTGGGTATGGAGTTAAAAGATAACTACCCCGCTGAGATTCAAAAACGCTCTATTGAAATGCTCGATAAGGTCGGGCTAGGTGCCTTCCACACCTACTACCCATCAAAATTGTCAGGCGGGATGCGGCAACGCATTGCACTGGCGCGAACGCTGGTCACGAATCCGGAAGTTTTATTATTGGACGAGCCTTTTGCGGCCCTAGATTTTCAGACGAAATTACTGCTCGAGAGTGATATGGCAAAGCTGGTCCGCAGCGAGGGCCGCTCCCTGTTGATGATCACCCACGATGTCGAAGAAGCGGTATCGCTGTCAGACCGTGTCGTGGTTTTATCGCATCGCCCCTCATGCATCCGTGACGTACACACCGTCAACCTCGGCATTGACCGCACCGACATGATGGCCGCACGGCGCGCGCCCCAGTTCACGGATCTGGTGCGATTGATCTGGAGTCAATTGGAAGTCCGGGGGAATAATGTCTGACCTGTACCACCGTATAAAAAACCGGATGAAAAATTCCGGATTCAGCTCCGAGCGATTGTTGATTGTTTTTTGGCAAGTGGCCCTGCTGGCATTTCTCATCACGGCATGGGAAATGGCAACCGGCAAAGCTAAATTAAGCGCGTTTTTGTTCGGTTCCCCCAGTACCATTCTGGAACATTTCATCAAAATGGCGATGGATGGGACTTTGCTGGTCGACACCTTAACCACCAGTGGTGAGACATTGCTGGGATTCGGCTTAGGCAATTTAATTGGAACCGTCATCGGCTTGGCACTATGGTATTCCCGATTCATTTCGAAAATTGTTCAGCCCTATATTGTTGCTATCGGCTCCATTCCCATCGTTGCGCTCGCGCCTATTGCGATTATTTGGTTCGGCACCGGCCTGGCTTCCAAGGTCGCGATGTCCACATTTTCGGTTGTGGTGGTTGCGCTGGTGATCGCCTACAAGGGTGCCATGAGCGTTGACGAGGATCAAATCAATTTGATGCGCACCTTGGGAGCCAGAAAGTGGCAGATCTTTTGCAAACTGGTCGTCCCCTCCTCGCTCGGAGATATTTTCGCCGGGCTGAAGCTCACGATAGGTTTCGCCTTGATTGGTGCGATTGTTGGCGAGTTCATGTCCTCATCTGAAGGGTTGGGACACGCGATCTTCAAGGCGGGCAGTTTGTACATTATTTCCAAAGTTTTTGCCGCCTTGATTGCCACGATTGCACTCGCACTGGTTCTGAATTATTCGGTTGGTAAGTTGGAGCAACTGCTCATGCCGTGGCGAACTTTTGATTAATCAATTTTTAGGAGACTCGTATGACCAAGTCCATGCAAATCATTCGTAAAGACTCGCTGAAATATGCGCTCGCGGCGACCGACTCTTTTATTGCGGAAGTCGAAGACGGCGAGACCTTTGAGATTGAAACCGAGTTGAACATCGGTGGCCATCTGATCACGCATGAGCATGAAAAACTGTGCGCAGAAGATGTAACGCTCCCCTTTGTCAATCCGGCCACCGGGCCGATCAAGGTCAAGGGGGCCAGACCCGGCCAGATGCTTATCATCGACGTCCTGGATGTAGGTGTGCACGGCCTGGGCTTTACGGCCTTGTGGCCGGGCATCGGTATTTTTCCGGATTGGGTCCGCAAAAAGGAATTCGGCATTCAAAACCGCAATGTCCGTGTCGAGGACGGAATCGTGCACTGGAGTGACACCCTGAAACTCGAGGCCAAACCGATGGTCGGGGTCATCGGAGTTGCACCCACCGCCGGCGGCATGTTAACGATTGATAACGGCGTGCACGGTGGCAATATCGATGTGCAAGAAGTGGCCAAAGGTAACCGCTTCATGGTGCCCATATTCCATGAAGGTGCGTACCTGTATTTCGGCGATGTGCACGCGCTGCAAGGCGACGCTGAATGCAACGGAATGGGCGCTATTGAAATCCGGGGTCACCTGCGTTTGCGGGTCAGCCTGGCACCGGCTCCCAAACGCATGACCTGGCCGCGCATTGAAACGCCGACCCATATTTGCACGATCGGTTGCGCCAGACCGCTCGACGACGCCCTGCGGATTTCATTTGAAGAGATGGTCTATTGGATGGAGGAGAGTTTCAAAATCCCCGGACCCGAGGCCTATATGCTCCTCGGACAAATCGCCGAAGCCCGCTGCACACAGATGGTGAATCCAAAATATACCTATATTTGCAAAGTCGCCAAGAAGTACCTGGGAAGCCACTTTTAAAGGGGCTGCCTAGGGTGACCTCCTTCAAATATTGCTCCAATCACATTAAGAGTTTTGAGCCATCTTGAAGCGACTGCACCCTCAATCGCTGCAAAACTTGCTGTGGCCTTCAACGAGTCCAAGGCAACACGATCGATCCGACCCGAGTGAAAATGGGGCAAAAAACCAGTTTGTTACATAATGCAACAAAATTAGGTATTACACGATTTATTACACGGTCAATTTTTACCCTTATAAGTCGTTGATTCATATAG
>CANJXV010000099.1 GCA_947478935.1 Comamonadaceae bacterium | reverse complement strand
GCGCCTGCACCGTGCCACCTTGCTGCCAGAGCAACTGGCGCGGCTCGCACGCGGCGATTTGGTGGCCGCGGCGCTGTGCCTCGCGCATCATGGAAAACGTGGTGTCCTTGTAAGTCTGAAAAGACTCTAGCGGGTCGGCGACAAACAAAATTTGCATTTAGAAATTCTCCGGGAATACATGCGCGCCATCGACTAAGGGACTTAGCGGCGAAGTTGGCGCCGCGAAGGGCTAGGGCGCCAGCGCCTTAGGCTTTACGTGGCCGGTAGTGTTGCACAGCCAGTGCCAGACTGCCGGCCAGCAAGCCCCAGAAGGCCGAGCCCACGCCGCCAATGACCACGCCACTCAAGGTAATCAAAAAGGTCACCATGGCCGCTTCGCGGTCTGATTCTTTATGCAATGCGCTGGCCAAACCATTACCGATGGTGGCCATCAAGGCCAAGCCGGCGATGGCGACGACCAATGCTTCTGGAAAGGCGCTGAGCATGGCCATGATGGTGGCGCCGAACAAGCCCAGGGCTATATAGATCAGGCCGCAACAGACGGCAGCGGTGTAGCGGCGCGATTTGTCCGGGTGCGATTGCGGGCCCATACACATGGCGGCGGTGATGGCGCTTAAGTTCAGCGAAAACGCGCCAAAGGGCGCAAACACCAGCGTGGCCACACCCGTCATGGTGAGGATGCGCGAGATCGGCAAACCAGCATCGCCCCCGTTGGCCCGCTCATCGCCAAATCCGCAGGCCTTGATGGCAGCTACACCCGGCATGTTTTGTGATGCCATGGTCACCACAAACAAAGGTAAAGCCAAGCTGACCATGGCCGACCATGTAAATTCAGGCGCTACGTAGACTGGCCAAGTCAGGCCTGTGGGAATCACCACATTGGAAAAACCGCCCTGCCCGGCGACAAACAAAATCGCAAACAACAGGGTGAGTGGAACCGCATACAAGGGCATAAACCGCCGTCCCAGCAAATAGGTAAAGAGCATTAGCAAGACCAAGGGCAACGCAGTTTGGGCGGCAGCAAAGCCTGCAATGCCAAAGCGCGCCAACACGCCGGCCAACAAGGCACTGGCGATGCTCAGAGGAATGCGCTTGGTCAAGGCCTCAAACCAGCCACTGGCGCCAATCAACACAATCAAGGCCGCACTCGCCATAAATGCGCCCACCGCCTGGCCCATGGAGAAACCCCCGGCCAGCCCAGCGCTAGCCAAAACCGCCGCGCCGGGCGTACTCCAAGCCACCATCACCGGCTTGCGCACTATGAGGGACGGAATGGCGGTGGTCAGGCCCATGCCGATGCTGATCGCCCAAACCCAGGAAGCCAGCATCTCCTGCGTGGCGCCAAAGGCTTGCGCGGCCTGAAATACGATGGCAATCGAGCTGGTAAAGCCCACCAACACCGCCACAAAACCGGCCGTGAAGGTGGACCAACTCAGATCTTTAAAAAATTGCACAGTAGGCTAAATTTCTATCTTGGAGCCCATCTCGACTACCGAGTTATTAGGCAGGTTCAAAAAGTCCGCAGCGCTGCTGGCGTTGTGGTGCATTTGGGCAAACAGTTTTTCGCGCCAGGGCGCCATGCCCTCGCCCAATACGGGAACCACGGTATCACGAGAAAGAAAAAAGCTAGTGGACATGGGCACCAAGGCCACGCCCCTGCCCTTGAGTTGCTGCAATGCTTTGGGAACATCCGGGTCATTCTTAAAACCGTAGTGGATCAGCACCTGCCAGCAGTCATGGCCCAAGCGCTCGATTTCGATGCGCTTATCCAAGCCGATCCAGGGTACTTCATGGTTGCGCACGGTCACAAACAAATTGGTCGCGTGCAGCACCTTGTTGTGTTTCAAGTTATGCAAGAGCGCATTGGGCACCGTACCCACTGCAGCACTCAGAAATACCGCCGTGCCGTCCACCCGGGCAGGCGGACTGATAAATACCGAGTCCAAAAATCCGCGCAAATCCAGCGCGTCCGCCTTGATTTTGGAGTTGAGCAAAGCGCGTCCGTCTTTCCAGGTGCCCATAAGCACAAAGACCACTGCGCCTATGGCCAAGGGGAACCAACCGCCGTCGAATAGCTTGAGCAAATTGGAGGCCCAAAACACAAAGTCCACCGCGAAGAAAAAGCCGGTGGCCAAGAGGCACAAAGCCAGCGGGTATTTCCAGCGGTAACGGATGACGAAAAAGGTCAAGATGGTGGTTATCAGCATGTCGGTACACACCGCAATGCCATAAGCCGCCGCCAAATTGCTAGACGACTTGAACATGCCCACGGCCAGCACAATCACCACAAACAAGCCCCAGTTCACCGAAGGTATGTAAATCTGCCCCGCCTCGCGCGCGCTTGTGTGGATTAAGTTCAGGCGCGGCAAATAGCCTAGTTGAATCACCTGCTTGGTTACGCTAAATGCGCCGGTGATCAAAGCCTGCGAAGCAATCACCGCCGCCGCCGTGGCCAGTACGACCAGAGGGATCAGTGCCCAATCTGGCGCCATCATATAAAACGGATTTTTTACCGCGGCCGGGTTGGCCAGCAGTAGGGCGCCTTGGCCGAAATAGTTCAATGTCAGCGATGGCATGACCACCATGAACCAGGCCAGGCGGATCGGTTTTTTACCGAAGTGGCCCAGGTCGGCATACAAAGCCTCCGCGCCGGTCACGCACAAGACGACCGCGCCCAGCAAGATAAAAGTGACGCCCGGGTTCTCCCAGATAAAGAGCGCGGCGTAATGGGGGCTAAGTGCCAATAAGATGGCTGGGTTCGCCGCGATATGAAACAAACCCAGGGCGCCAATAACCGCAAACCAGACCAAAGTGATGGGGCCGAAAAATTTGCCAATACCCGTCGTGCCACGCTTTTGCACCCAAAACAGACCGAACAAAATCACCAGGGTCAGCGGCACCACATATTTCACAAAACGCGGCGAAATAACTTCCAAACCTTCGACTGCGCCCAACACTGAAATCGCCGGGGTAATCACCCCATCGCCATAAAACAAACAGGTGCCAAAAATGCCTACGTTGAGCAAGACCCGGCGCAACACCGGCCTGTCCTTAACCGCTTGCGAAGCCAGTGCCAACATGGCGATCAGGCCGCCCTCGCCTGCGTTGTCGGCGCGTAGCACCAGCACCACGTATTTGAGAGAGACGATGATGGTCAGCGTCCAAAAAATCATGGACAAGATGCCATACACATTGTCCGGGGTAAAGGGCACATGCCCGGATCCGAATACTTCTTTGAGCGCGTACAGCACGCTGGTGCCGATGTCGCCATAGACCACGCCAATGGCGCCAATGGTCATGGCCGTGAGTGATGATTTTTGTGGAGACACAAGTTGCACCGGCCACAAAAGCGGCGCGGATTCGGTTGTCGCGGGGAGCGCCATTGTGCTACGGCAAACACCGTTTCCGCCCCGCTTGGCTAGGCCAAACTAAAAAATATGTTGCAATGCAGCAAGAAAAGTCGCTACTGCGACAAAGCTACGCCCTCCCGGGCAGGCTAATCATCCTCGTCGGCCATCGGATCGGTGCCTTCCAGCTCGTAGCTGGCGGCCAGCATCGCCAGGCGTCCCACCACGCCATACATATAAAAGCGGTTGGGTTCGCTGGCGCCGGGGCGCACGCCCAGTTGCGGCAGTTGGGTGCTAGGCCCAAAGGCCAAGGGCACATACAAAGAGCCAGGGGCACTCAGGTTTTCGTCCACGCCGCGATCGGCGTGGATCCGGTAAAAACCGCCGACCACATAGCGGTCCATCATGTAGACCACTGGCTCGGCTACGGCGTCGTTCATGCGCTCGTGGGTCAGCACGCCCTCTTGCACGATCAGCTGAAGCAGGCCCTCGCTCTGCGGCTGCGTCGCCTGAGTGCGCGCCACCAAGTCAGGCACTTGCTTGGCGTCGCGCAAAGTCATGAGGCCCATGCCGCTGCTGCTGTTGTCGGCCTTGACGATGACAAAAGGCTTTTCCTTGATGCCATATTCCTTGTACTTGCGGCGCACCTTGCTCAAGGTCGAATCCACACGCGCACTTAAGGCAGCCAAGCCTTTGGCATCGGCGAGATCGACATCGCCGCAGCTTTCATACAGCGGGTTGATCAGCCAGGGGTCGATGCCGGTGAGCTTGCCAAAGCGCTTGGCGATTTCTTCGTAACAGGCGAAATGCGTGCTTTTGCGCCGCACTGCCCAGCTGGCGTGCAGGGGTGGCAGCAGGTATTGCTGGTGCAAATCTTCCAAAATGCCGGGGATGCCCGCCGCCAAGTCGTTATTGAGCAAGATGGTGCAAGGATCAAAGTCTTTGACGCCGATGCGTCCTTTATTGCGCAGTACCGGCTCTAGCGTGATGCTTTCGCCGCCGGGCAATTCGATAACCGTGCTTTTCTTGATCTCCGGGCTGATCGATCCGATGCGCACATTGAGCCCCGCCATGTGGAATATGCGGCGCAGCTGTGCCAGATTGCTCAGGTAAAAGGTGCTGCGGATGTTGTGCTCAGGGATGATGAGCAGATTGCGCGCCTCGGGGCAGATTTTCTCGATGGCCACCATCGCCGCCTGCACCGCCAGTGGCAGCATCTCGGGGGTCAGGTTGTTCCAGCCGTTGGGATAAAAGTCGGTATCGACAGGCGCCAGCTTGAAGCCGGCATTGCGCACATCCACCGAGGTATAGAAGGGCGGCGTGTGCTCCATCCACTCCAGCCGGAACCAGCGCTCAATCGCCGGCATGGTGTCCAACAGGCGCTGCTCCAGTTCATTGATAGGGCCGGTCAGGGCGGTGACGAGGTGGGGAACCATAGTGGGCGATTTTGAAGCGAAGTCTACGGCCGATTCTGTCAGGCCAGCGTGACAAATATGGTGCCCTTGCCCAAATATTCAAGAGCAATACGGACTTTGCGACACTAGGTAGAGAAAATTCGCCAACTTGGCCGTTTGGCAGCCATCTGCGGCGATGAATTAGCCCCGCACTTCCCCCTGCCCCAGCACCACGTACTTGAGCGAGGTCAGGCCCTCGATGCCCACCGGGCCGCGGGCGTGGAATTTGTCGGTGGAGATGCCGATTTCGGCGCCCAAGCCGTATTCGAAGCCGTCGGCAAAGCGGGTGCTGGTGTTGACCATCACGCTGGCCGAGTCCACTTCGCGCAAAAAGCGCTGGGCGTGCATGTGGTCGCGGGTGAGGATGGCGTCGGTGTGGTGGCTGGAGTAGTGGTTGATGTGCGCAATGGCCGCGTCCAGGCCATCGACCACTTTGATGCTGATGATGGGCGCCAGGTATTCTTCAAACCAGTCTTGCTCGGTGGCATCTTGCAGCTGTGCGCCGGGCAAACCTGCGAGCAGGGCTTTGGACTCGGGGCAGCAGCGCATCTCCACTCCCTTGGCCGCATAGATGGCGCCGATTTGCGGCAAAAACTGCGCCGCCACAGCACGCGCCACCAGTAGGCCTTCGCTGGCATTGCAGGGGCTGTATTTTTGGGTCTTGGCGTTGTCTGCCACCGTCACGGCCATGGCGATGTCGCAAGGGTCGTCCACGTAAGTGTGGCAGTTGCCGTCCAGGTGTTTGATGACCGGTACTTTGGCATCGCGGCTGATGCGCTCGATCAAACTTTTGCCACCGCGCGGGATGATCACATCCACAAACTGCGGCATGGCGATCAACTCGCCCACCACCGCGCGGTCAGTGGTTTGCACCAATTGCACCGCATCCGTGGGCAAGCCCGCTTGCGTCAGTGCTTTGCCCACCAGCAAGGCCAGCGCTTTGTTGGAGTCGATGGCTTCAGAGCCGCCACGCAAGATACAGGCGTTGCCGCTTTTGATGGACAGGCTGGCGGCCTCGATGGTGACGTTGGGCCGGCTCTCGAAAATCATACCGAAGACCCCGATAGGTACGCGCATCTGCCCCACACGGATGCCGCTGGGCTGCTGGCGCAGACCGCTAATTTCGCCAATGATTTCCGGCATGGCGGCCAACTGCTCGCAACCCTGGGCGCAGGTTTCCAACACTTTGGGCGTCAGGCGCAGGCGGTCCACCAGTGGCGCGGCCAGCCCAGCGGCGACGGCGCGCTCCAAGTCTTTGGCGTTGTCTACTTGCAGGGCTTGGGTGTTTTCGCGCAGCAAGCCGGCCAGGGCCAACAGCGCCCGGTTTTTGTCCGCCGCACTGGCGCGCGCCATGGCGCTAGAGGCCGCTTTAGCCTGCGCGCCCAACAGGCGCGTGGTTTCGATGGGGTTGGCAACAGAGGTGTGCATGGCTGGGTTCTCAATGAAGTCCAAGTGTAGTTTCCGCATTGCAGGGGCAAGCGCACACATTAAATAGCTTAAGCACTGGCATGTGCGGCGCGCGAGGAAGCCGGCGTAGGCGGCGCCGCCAAGTGGCACAAATCCAGCGCCAACCGATGCAGCGCCTGCCAACCGCTGGCGGGCCAATCGGGCTGCTTGAGGCCTTTGATGATGCCGTCCACCGTATGCGCCGCTTGCAGCAATTGGGCCAGCTGGGGCGCGCTGATGCGCGGCAGCACGCGCTCAAACAAGCGCTCTTTGTTACCCCAGATGCGGTTCTCGCGCAAGGCCAGCGGCAGCGGGCGGCCCTGGGCCATGGCGTCTTTGACGCGCTTTAAAGCGCGTATGTCTTCGGCCAGGGTGTAGTGCACCAGTACCTCTGCCTCGCCCTCGGCTTGCAGGCCTTCGAGCATGCGCTGCACGCGCAGCGGCTGCCCGGCCAGCACCGCTTCACTGAGCTTGAATACGTCGTAACGCGCCACATTGAGCACCGCGCTTTCCACCTGCTCCCAACTGAGCACTCCGCCGCTTTGCGCATTGGGCGCAAACAGCAAAGCGAGCTTTTGTACCTCTTGGTGCGCGGCGAGCAAATTACCTTCCACCCGGTCCGCAAAAAATTGCAATGTGCGCTGCCCTTCTTCGCCCGCAGCTACCCGCAAGCCTTGGGCGCCCAGGCGTTGCGCAATCCAGGCGGGCAGGTCTTTGCGTTCCACCGGGTCTACTTGCAACGTCACACCGCAGTTTTCTAAGGCGCTAAACCAGGCCGCAGCTTTAGTGGCTTTATCCAAGCGCGGCAACAAGATGATGCTGAGCACTGCATCATTGCCTTGCGCTTGTTCGGCAATTTGTTGCAAGGCGACGCTGCCTTCTTTACCCGGCTTGCCGCTGGGAATACGAATTTCAATGATTTGTTTGTCCGCAAACAAACTCATGCTGCCACTAGCGGCAAGCACTTCACTCCAGTCGAAATGCGCGCCCGAGACCATGTGCGCGCTGCGCTCGGTAAAGCCTTGGGTGCGTGCATGGGAACGCAGTGCGTCCAGGGCTTCTTGTTGTAGCAGCGGCTCATCGCCGTGGAGGGTGTACAGGCTTTTGAGTCCGCGCTCCAAATGCCGGCCCAGTTGCGAAGGCGCTAATTGCATGGCGCGCCAGCCTTAAGGCGCCAAAGATTTAATCGCCGCCAGGCGGCGCACGATTTGCTGCACCGCGTCGGTCTGCATCGCGCGCCAGAGCATGATCTCTTCGGTTTCTTTGGACAATACCGTGGCCTCGTTAAAACTCACGCTGCGCTCCAGGCGAATATCGGTCGGCTCAATCAAGACCTTGCCTTGGGGCGTACGCACCGAAAAGCGTACCGTAAGGCGCAACTCAAACTCGCGTATCAGGCCCGCCGCATTCACACCCACCACCACTTTTTGGCGCGAGTCGCTCAGCACTTCCACCATCGCATCGGGCGCTATGTCGTCCTCAGCCGTTACCGCAGGGCGCACTCGGGTACCCATCAAGCGCGACAACTCCGCAGCCACGCCACCCGAACGCTCGGGCGTAACCGCCACCGTGTTAAACACGTAGGTGGGCGCACCGCGCAATGCAAAACCGCAGCCTTGTAATAGCGTTGTCGACAGCACCAGCGCCAGCACCGGCCAGCGTGCGCGCACCATGGCATTGCGCCAACCGGGTAAGCCACGCGCCATCCACACAGCCAGGGTACGAAGCGATGATTGCATCATGCTATTGACAGCATCTAGAGCACCACATTGACCAAACGACCGGGTACCACTACGACTTTTTTCGGCGCTACGCCTTGGGCAAAACTTTGTACCGTGGCGTTTTGCAGCGCTAGTGCTTCAATGGCTTCACGCGATGCCTCTGATGGCACCAGCAAAGCGCCGCGCAATTTGCCATTGATTTGCAGCACCAGCGAAATTTCGTCTTGCACTAAAGCGCCTGCATCCACGGCAGGCCAGGCGGCATCGAGTAAATCGCCGCCTTGCTTTGCAAAGCCCAGTTCCTCCCACAGCGCATGCGCCAGATGCGGCGTGGCTGGGTACAGCACGCGCAGCAACATACCAAAGCCTTCGGCCAGTGCCACCAGGCCATCGGGCGTGTGGTGTCCCTTAAAGTCTTCCAGCGCATTGAGCATCTTCATGGTGCCCGAGACTACGGTGTTGTACTGCATGCGCTGGTAGTCGTAGTCCACCTGCTTGAGCACCGTATGCATTTCGAGGCGCAGCACCTTGGCCTC
>CANJXV010000098.1 GCA_947478935.1 Comamonadaceae bacterium | reverse complement strand
TTGCCAGTGCCTGGATACTTCCCGATGGTGTGAGTCGTAGTATTTCGGTCGACGGTGTGGACATGCCCGGCACCTTGGCCGACTGCTGCTACCGCGCTGCCATGGTGGCGCCCATCGAGGCAATTGCACCGGGCACCAGCCGCAGCCTAGAGGCCACGCTGTTTGTCGGCCCGCAAGAAGAAAAAATGCTCGAGGCGCTCACGCCCGGCCTGGAGCTGCTGAAAGATTATGGCTGGCTCACTATTTTGGCCAAGCCTTTGTACTGGCTGCTAGACCGTTTGCACAGCGTGATCCAAAACTGGGGCTGGGCGATTGTTGCCCTGGTATTGCTGCTCAAGATCGCGTTTTATTGGCTTAATGCCAAAGCTTATGAAAGCATGGCCAAAATGAAGGCGATCAACCCCAAAATAATGGAAATGCGGGAGCGCCTCAAAGACAACCCGCAGCAAATGCAGCAGGAGATGATGCGTATTTACCGCGAGGAAAAAGTCAACCCGATGGGAGGCTGCTTCCCGATCATGGTGCAAATTCCGGTGTTCATCGCCTTGTACTGGGTGCTGCTGTCTACCGTAGAAATGCGCAGCGCGCCCTGGATGGGCTGGATCCATGACTTATCCGCGCCAGACCCATTTTTCATCCTGCCCGTCATCATGACGCTGACCACGCTGTTGCAAACCGCCCTCAACCCGGCGCCGCCGGACCCGATGCAAGCTAAGTTGATGTGGTTTATGCCGCTGGTCTTTAGCGTGATGTTCTTTTTCTTCCCTTCGGGCCTGGTGGTCTATTGGATTACCAACAATATTTTGTCGATTGCGCAGCAGTGGATTATTAACACCCGCATGGGCGTGCCGCCGCAGTTCAATTTGCCCTCGTTCAAATAAGCGGCCCGCTACCGCTTAACACCCAAGGCCGCGCAAGCGGCCTTGTTCGTTTGGGGGCGTGGCGATTGCCGGGGCGCATGGGGCACGGATAATGGGCGTGCCCGCAAAAACTCCCACCCATGCTCGCCCGTCACCACGACCCAATTTTGGCCATCGCCACCGCGCCCGGTCGCGCATCGGTCGGCATCGTGCGAATCAGCGGCAAGGATTTGCGCCCGCTAGTCAAGGCATGGTTCGGACACAGCCTGGATGCGCGCCACGCGCACTACCTGCCCTTCCCGGATGCCAAAGGCCAGCCCATAGACCACGGACTGGCCCTGTATTTTCCAGCGCCGCATTCCTTTACCGGCGAGGACGTGCTGGAGCTTCAGGCCCACGGCGGCCCTGTGGTGCTGCAACTGCTGCTGGCGCGCTGCCTGGAGCTGGCGGACGAAAAGGACGAAACCGACCAGGCCCGCCTGCCGGGCCTGCGCCTGGCGCAAGCCGGTGAATTTAGCGAGCGTGCATTTCTCAACGACAAGATCGACCTGGTGCAGGCCGAGGCCATTGCCGACCTGATAGACGCCAGCACCGAGGCCGCTGCGCGCAGCGCAGTGCGCTCGCTGGCCGGGGATTTTTCGCGCGAGGTGGACCAATTGCGCGACGGCCTGGTACGCCTGCGCCTACTGGTGGAAGCGACGCTGGATTTCCCAGAAGAAGAAATTGATTTTTTACGCAAATCTGACGCGCAAGGACAGCTAGACGGCCTGCATGCCGCGCTGTCCAAAGTACTAGGCGCCGCCCGCCAAGGCGCTTTGCTGCGCGATGGCATCCGCGTTGTGATTGCCGGTCAGCCCAATGCCGGCAAATCCTCGCTGCTCAATGCCCTGGCCGGTGCCGAGCTGGCCATCGTCACACCGATTGCCGGAACTACACGCGACAAGGTGCAAGAGACCATACAAATCGAGGGCGTGCCGGTCCATGTGATCGACACCGCCGGACTGCGCGAGGGCGCTGACGAGGTGGAGGCCATCGGCATTGCGCGCGCCTGGGACGCGGTGCTGCACGCCGACGCCGTGGTGTTTTTGCACGATCTAACGCGCGCAAGCCAGCCCCAATACCAGGCCGATGACGCACGTATTGCTCATACTTTGGGGCACAAACTGGCTGCCGCGGTTCCGGTCCTCGACGTATGGAACAAATGCGATGCGCAGGCGCCCGACGCGCAAATGCCAGGCTTGTACCTATCGGCCAAAACCGGGCAAGGCCTGGATAACCTGCGTCAGCGTTTGCTGGAAATTGCTGGGTGGCAAGCAGGCGCAGAAGGTATTTCCATGGCGCGCCAACGCCATGTACAAGCGCTCAGCCAAGTCAGTGCCCATTTGTACCTGGCCCACGCCCATTTACGCGCCCAGGCGCAGTCACTTGACTTGCTGGCCGAGGAGTTGCGGTTGGCGCAAAACGCCCTCAACGAAATCACTGGCGCCTTCAGCTCAGACGACTTGCTGGGCGTTATTTTTTCAAGCTTTTGTATCGGGAAGTAGCGCAGGCCACTGCGTACTGAAAACCCCGGGGCGCGATCAATGTCCGGCGAAGTCCACCAAGGTAAACAGCGGCATCCCGGTGGCGCGCAATTTGTCGGAGCCGCCAAGCTCCGGCAGGTCTACGATAGCGGCGCCTTCGATCACGATAGCGCCGAGTTTTTCCAATAATTTTTTGCCTGCCATCATGGTGCCACCAGTAGCAATTAAATCGTCGATCAGCAGCACCCGGTCACCGGAGTGCACTGCGTCGGTATGCAGCTCTACGGTAGCGCTGCCATACTCGAGTTCATAAGTTTCTTCCACCGTGGTGAAAGGCAGCTTGCCTTTTTTACGGATGGGTACAAAACCGACATTGAGTTCGTAAGCGACCACCGCGCCGAGAATGAAGCCGCGCGCGTCTAAACCTGCGACCACATCGGGGCGATGGGCGTTGTCCATGTAGCGATGCACAAAAGCGTCTATCAGGACGCGAAAGACTTTGGCATCTTGCAGCAGTGGCGTGATGTCGCGAAATTGGACGCCGGGCGCCGGCCAGTCAGGCACGGTGCGGATATGGTTGCGCAGGTATTCGGTTACGTGGGTGTGTTGCATTAGGTCGGCCATCAAACAGGGACTGGTGACAGTGGGCCGCAAACTATGTGGACCACTGTCATCTAAGGCCTATTGTCACCTCTGTGCATCTAGATCGCGCAAGCCTACGCGGCCTGCTTGCAACACGCGCTACTTACGCGGTGGCGGCGGGGGCGGAGGGGGCGGTGGAGGGGGTGCTGGCGGCTTGGCTGCAGGCAGAGGGCCTGCTGCTTTTGCGGGTGGCAGAGGCGCAGGGCTCTTTGGAGGCGGGGGCGGCGGGGCAAAGGGGTTAGCCGCGACGTTCACCGGCGGAGGGGGCGGCGCCATCACCGCAGCTTGTGCCACCGGCGCGCGGTCGCTCAAGGTTTTTAAGAATGCGACTACATCGTCAATCTCTTTTTCGCTCAATGCAGGCCCAGCGCCTGCGGCGCGATTAAAGGGCGCTCGGTCCCGCACGATGTTGGCTTGGTAGGCCAAGGGCAAGTCGTTGGGTACAGCGGCTGCACCATACCAGCGCTTGGAGTTGCTGTCACGGGTGGCGTAAAAGCTGACGACATCGCGCAAATTACTGAAAACGCCGTTGTGCATAAACACCTGGCGCTCGCCTACATTGCGCAGCGAGGGCATTTTGAAAGTGCCGCAGAATTTTTCGATGCTGACCGAGGCGGGGACGTTCGCGCCGAGCGCGGGGCGCGTGCGATTGGGGCCGCACAGGCCAAGGTCGTAATGCGAAGGGTTGGCATTGGCCGGTATGGCCGCGTTGCGCGGTACGCCGGTGGCGTAGTGTGCAAAGTCGGTGAACAAATTGTCCGCTGGCTTAGTGGACTGGGGGTTCATGGTGTGGCAGCTGGCGCAATTGCCTTTGGCCGGGTCCATAAAGACTTTCAAACCATTGTCTTCGGCTGGCGTAAATTTGACGCGGCCCGCGATGTAATCGTCGTAGCGCGAACTGAAAGATTGAAAGGCTTTAGTCGATTCAAACGCAGCCAGGGCCTCACCCACTCGGGTAAATGCAAGACTGGGGTTTTTGAATATGTCCTTGCCATACACATCCGTCATGGCTTTCGCATACGGACCCGCAGCGATTTTGGCGACCACGCTGGCGCCATCTTTGTTGTTCATTTCATTGGCGGCTAGAAAAGGCATTTGCGCCTGCTGGGCCAAGGTGTCGGCGCGTCCGTCCCAAAACAAACCGCCTACGGGGTCCACGTCACCATTAAGGACCCGAAAGCTAAAAGGCGGTGTGAAGCTGCTGTAGGAGTTTTGCATCACGCTGCGCGTCCCAAAAGAATTAGGGAGGCTTCCCAGGGGCACACCGATGCGCGAGCCATTCAAATTGGCAAAGCCGGTACTGGCTTGATGGCAATTGGCGCACGCGGTGCCACGTGGTTCCGAAAGATTTTTATCGTTAAATATTTTTTCACCAAGCGCTTGCAAGGGCGTCAAAGGCGGCAGCGGCGGGGCTGGTACGGTGGTGGCGGCATTGAGCATGCGGCTAGATAACAGCACTGCGAGGCATACACCGAGGTGTGCCGCAATGCGGTATGCCGAAGTTGTCTTATGCCTATGCGTAGCTTTATCGGTAGTCATTAGCGAGTCTCTCCGTAATTAATATTGGTTTACAAAACTTCATGGTCCTGGCGAGCACCGGTCAATGCCTTGATGCATTCGCCTGCACAGTGTTGGGCTGGTAAGTCAATTGCAATTTGCGTACCGGAAATCCAGCTTGCTTATTGACGCTTTTCAGACGGTGTAATGCCCGTAATTATGCTTAGCGCTACGGCCTGACAACCTGCATGTCTGCGTCAATTTTTCTAGGCCCTGCCAGGACCACAACACGGGCCGCAGCTTCGCCGCCCCTTTTGTCGCGTATACGAGCAAAAGCGTAAAGCTTGGTAAAGCCGTGACACACCTTGGCATCGGCGAGGAGGCACTAAAAAGGGGCCAACACAGGTTTTAGAGGTGGCACATACACGCCTGCCTAAAATGAGCCGATGCAATCCCCCACGACGCCATCTCTCGCGACCGCAAAAAGCCCAGACTTTGCGCGCGCCATTGCGATGGCGCACACCACCTTTGACATCGAGGCAGCGGCCATCCTGGGGCTGAAGGCGCAAGTAGGCAACAGCTTTGCGCAGGCCGTCGCATTAGTGCTGTCCATCCCCGGACGCGTGGTGGTCATGGGTATGGGCAAGAGCGGCCATATCGGGCGCAAAATTGCGGCGACCTTGTCTTCCACTGGCACACCTGCGCTGTTTGTCCACCCGGCCGAGGCCAGCCACGGCGACCTGGGCATGGTGACGCCGCAGGATTTAGTACTGATGATTTCTAACAGCGGCGAATCCGACGAGATCAACGCCATCGTGCCGGTGCTCAAACGCCTGGGCACGCCGCTGATCGCCATGACCAGCAACGGACAGTCCAGCATGGCGCAGTACGCCGCGCTTTGGCTGAACACCGCAGTGGACAAAGAAGCCTGTCCGCTCAACCTGGCACCGACCGCCAGCACCACCGCCCAATTGGCCATGGGCGATGCGCTGGCGCTGGCGCTGTTAGAGGCGCGTGGTTTTCAGGCCGAAGACTTTGCCCGCTCGCACCCGGGCGGCGCGCTGGGACGGCGCTTACTCACCCATGTCAGCGACGTGATGCGTACTGGTGATGCGCTACCACAGGTGGGGCCAGAGGCCAGTTTCAGCGTCTTGATGCGCGAAATGAGTGCTAAAGGATTCGGCGCCACGGCCGTGGTGAACCAAGACAAGCAGGTATTGGGCATATTCACCGACGGCGATTTGCGTCGTTTGGTGGAGCAAGGCATCGATCTGCGGGATAAGACGGCTTTTGACGTGATGCGCAGCAAGCCAGTCACGATTTTGCAAGACGCTTTGGCGGTGGACGCGGTGGAGTTGATGGAGAGTCGGCGTATCAACAGCGTTTTGGTGGTCGATGCGCTAGGGCACTTCATTGGCGCGCTTACCACCAACGACCTCATGCGGGCAAAGGTAATTTGATGTCTGGAAACGCCCACTTCACCGAGGCCTTGTTGGCGCGCTGCGTTACGGTCAAAGTCTTGCTGCTCGATGTGGATGGCGTACTCACCGATGGCGGTTTGTTTTATTCCGCACAAGGGGAAACACTCAAGCGCTTTAACACCCTGGACGGGCACGGCTTAAAGATGCTGCAAAGCGCGGGCATCACGGTGGCTGTGATTACCGGGCGCGATTCCGAACCTTTGCGCGCACGCTTAGCTGCGCTGGGTATTGGCCATGTGCGCTATGGCATAGACGACAAATTGCCGGCAGCGCAAGACATTCTGGCTGAGCTGCAACTAGAGTGGAGCCAGGCGGCGGCCATGGGCGATGACTGGCCGGACTGGCCCATGATGGAATACGCGGCGCTGCGATGCGCGCCTTCCAACGCCCACCACGAAATTACGTCGCGCGCTGACTTTGTTAGCAGGAGCCAGGGCGGCCATGGTGCGGTACGCGAAGTTTGTGACCTGCTGCTGAGCGCTAACGGGCACTACCAATCCATGGCTGCGAAGTACGCACTGTGATCCGTCTGCTTGCGATTGTTGTAGACCGCTTTGTGCTGGCGCTGCCATTGCTGATGGTGGCCGTGCTGGCGCTGGGCAGCTATTGGATGGTACGCAGCGCGCCCGGCGTGGGCGCCGGCGAATTGCCCCGGCCACCAGATGACACACCCGATTATTTAATTGAAGGCTTTACCGTACAAAAGTTTGATGCCAGCGGGCGCCTGACCGCTTTATTGAAGGGCGCCTCCGCGCAGCGTTTGCCCGATGCGCCTTGGATTGAGATTCAAAAATTCACCTTTCTCTCCACGGATGCACAAGGACGCGTCAAGCGTGCATCGGCCGACGAGGGTTTAAGTAGCCAGGACAACAATGAGTTCGAGTTGCGTGGCCATGCGCTCATGGTGCGCGAAGGCCATCCCTCAGGCGACTATCCGCGCTTAGAGATTCGCGGAGATTTTTTACATGTATGGACCGAGCCCGAAAAAGTCGAATCAGACCAGCCCGTGCAATTGGTCCATGGCAAGCACCGCATCCGCGCCGACAGCCTGGCATACGATGGCACTACCCGCACGCTGCAAATGAACGGGCGCGTTCAAGCGACTCTGGTCAACGAGAACAGCACGCCATGAGCGAGCCGGGTCTGCGCTTGGTCTTCATTACCGGCGCATCTAGCGGCATTGGGCAAGCCTTGGCGCTGCGCTACCACCAGGCCGGTTACCGCCTGGCTCTGGTGGCACGCCGCGTCGAGGCCATAGAGGCTTGGGCAAAAGAACTTGGCTTGTCGCCGGACCGTTACACCGTCTATGGCGCGGATGTGGCCGATACGGACAGCATCGTGGCTGCGGCACAGGCTTGTATTGCGCGTCAAGGCCTGCCCGATGTAGTGATCGCCAATGCAGGTATCAGCATCGGAATTGACAGCGCCCAACGCGAAGACATAGACGCCATGGCCCACGTGTTTGCCACCAACAACATTGGCCTAGCCGCCAGTTTTCACCCCTTTATTTCAGCTATGCGTTTGCGTGGCAGCGGGAGTTTGGTAGGTATTGCGAGCGTTGCCGGCATCCGCGGCCTGCCCGGCCATGCAGCCTATTGCGCGAGCAAGGCGGCCGTTATCAGCTACTGCGAAGCGCTGCGTGGCGAATTGCGCGCAACGGGTGTCCAAGTGATCACCATTGCGCCCGGTTATGTGGACACACCGCTAACACGCAAAAACCGTTACCCCATGCCGTTTTTGATGCCAGCTGCCGCATTTGCCGATCAGGCTTTCAAATCCATCACGGCGGGCGACAGTTATCGGGTAATTCCCTGGCAGATGGGCGTAGTTTCCCGGCTTATGCGGCTCATCCCCAACGTCCTGTGGGACCGCATCCTGGCGCGGCAACCGCGTAAGCATCGCGGCGCTTAAACTAAAGCCGACTATTGGCATTTATTGCATGCCGCAGGCCATGTGCAGTCGAACTTAGTGCGGGTTCACCATCAGATAATGCGCAGGGCACTTAATTAGTTTGCTGTGCTGATGCACGGCTCCCGCAAGACTTGATGCAACCATCAGTCGTAAAAAAGGGCCCCTAAGGGCCCTGATTGCTTGTGGCGTCTAGCCCACAAAACGGATGCGATTAATAACCGCCGCCGCCGCTACGGCCACCGCCGTAACCGCCGCCACCACCACCACCGCTGCGTCCGGCGCCACCGCCGTAACCACCGCCGCCACCGCCACCGCTACGACCGGCACCGCCGCCGTAACCGCCGCCGCCTGCACCGCCACCAAAGCCGCCGCCACCTGTGCGGGGAGGACGCGGTTCCATGGGACGCGCTTCGTTAACCACCAGACCACGGCCACCGAATTGCTGACCGTTCATTCCGCTGATCGCTGCTTGCGCTTCGGCATCGCTGCCCATTTCCACAAATCCAAAGCCTTTGGAACGTCCGGTGTCACGCTCCATCATGACCTTGGCGCTGGTGACAGAACCGTGTGCGGAAAATGCCTGTTGCAGGTCTTCGTCACGGAAAGAATATGGCAGATTGCCAACGTAAAGTTTGTTGCCCATGCTGGGA
>CANJXV010000097.1 GCA_947478935.1 Comamonadaceae bacterium | reverse complement strand
GATCACCATGATGAATCTATTACAAGCTTGCCTGCCGGTTACCCAGTTGCGTCCGGCCCATGCCATGGTCGTAGCCACCATGGGCGCCATGTTTGCCTTTGACCAAATCGATGCGAAAGCGGTAGCCGATGGCGGTCAGCGAATGGCGGGCCGTATCAGTTCAGTACCCTTGATGGGCGGTGCCGCCGGCCTGGCCTTGGGCTTGGCATTGGCCCTGCCGGAGCGCCACGCGATCGTGGTCGATGGCGATGCCAGTCTCTTGATGGAGCTTGGCGGCTTGGCCAGCGTGGTGGCGGCACAGCCCGCGCATTTTTTGCATATCGTTATTGCCAACGGCACCCAGTTTTCCGGTCTGGCCAATTTGGCGACCATGGAGCCGCAGTTTTCTTTTGAAGCTTTTGCCCGCGCCGCCGGGTATGCGCATGCGCAGACTATCAGCGATGCAGGCGAATGGCAGGCCAGTTTCCCACGGTTGCTGGAAATGCGCGGGCCGGTGCTGGTGCAGTTGCAAGTGCAGCCTGTGCCCCCGCGCACGGGCGAGGGCTTTGCATTGTCAGAAATGCCCGATGTGCAGTTCCAGCGCATGGGCACTGAAGTGGCGGCGCTGCGCCAGTGGCTCAAGGAAGCCGTATGAGCGATGAACAGTTTGACTATGTGGTGGTGGGTGCCGGCTCGTCTGGCGCTGCGCTGGCACACCGCTTGGCGCAGCAACCCGACAAGCGCGTCTTGTTGCTCGAGGCCGGCCAGCCCCGGCACAACGATTTCTGGGTGAAGGTGCCTATGGGCATTGGCAAGATTTTGCAAAACCCCAACTATGTGTGGCAGTTTCAGACCGAGCCGCAGGCCCAGGTCAACAATCAAAAAGTGTACTGGCCCCGTGGCAAGTTGCCTGGCGGCTCTAGTTCGGTCAATGGCATGATTTATGTGCGCGGCGACCCTGCCGAGTTTGATAACTGGCGGGCGCTGGGCTGCGATGGTTGGGGCTACCAAGATTTGCTGCCGTATTTCAAGAAATTAGAAAACGCCGCCTGGGGCGATCCGGCTTACCGGGGTGGCGATGGTCCGATCCATGTCACCGAATTGGCCAAAGACCCGCAAGCCTTGGGGGATGCCTTTTTGCAGGCCTGTCAGCACGCTGGCATACCGGCCAATCCGGACTACAACGGTGCGCGTTATGAAGGCGTGGGCTATTTGCAGTTGTCCACCCGCGATGGCCAGCGCTGCAGCACGGCGCACGGCTATCTGGGCGACACCCTACCCGCGCGGCTGACATTGCTGACGCAAGCGCAGGCCATGGGTATCTTGTGGGAAGGCACGCGCGCCGTTGGTGTGCGTTATGTGCACGACGGCCAACTGCGCGAGGCACGCGCCAGCTGCGAAGTGGTATTGAGCGCCGGGCCGATTTTGTCGCCCCAATTGCTCGAACTCTCGGGGGTGGGGCAGGGCGCGCGCTTGCAGGCGCTGGGTATCGAGGTCAAGGCCGATGTGCCCGGCGTGGGCGAAAACCTGCTGGACCATTTGCAATCGCGCATCACGTTTGAATGCACGCAGCGCATCACGCTCAATGAGATTGTCTCCAATCCCGTGCGCCAGGCTTTGATGATGGCCAAGTACCTGGTCACGCGTCGGGGCATGCCGGCCACACCGACCGCCACCGTACATGCGCTGGTGCGGGCCAACCCGCAGGAGACGCAGCCCAGCGTCAAAATCCAGATGCATCACCTAAGCGCCAATAGCCGTTATGCGCGCAGCGCAGCAGCGGGACTGGATTTGTTCCCCGGTTTTCACATCGGTTTTTTCCAATTGCGGCCGCGCTCGCGTGGCAGCGTGCACATTAGCTCGACCGATGCGATGCAGGCACCCGCCATGGACCCGCGTTATCTAGACCATTCGGACGACCAGGAAGAGATGGTGCGCGCCTTTCGCATGGCACGAAAGGTCGCCTCGCAGGAGGCCTTGCGCGCGCTGATCGTGCGCGAAACGCGACCGGGCCCGAACATCCTGGATGATGCCGCGGTGCTGGACTATGTGCGCGCCAGTGGCCAGACATCCTGGCACCCCATAGGCACTTGCAAAATGGGAAACGATGCGCTGGCGGTGGTGGACCCCCTGCTGCGCGTGCGTGGTGTGCAGGCTTTGCGCGTGGTGGATTCTTCCATCATGCCCACCATGCCTTCGTCCAATACGAATGCCGCCTCCATCGCGATCGGCGAAAAAGGCGCCGATTGCATTCTTCACCATCCCTTTAAGGCCTAGGCATGCAGTATTCATGGCAAATTGCGGGCGATCCGGCGCAGGGCTACCAAGGTCAAGTCGCCAAGACGCTCAAAGAATCCAAGCCCTGGTGGCCAACCCCACACCATGCACCGCAGGGTGCGCCGAACGTGGTGGTGATTCTTTTAGATGATTTGGGCTTTTCTGATTTCGGCTGCTTTGGCAGCGAGATTGCCACCCCGCATATCGACGCGCTGGCCGGACAGGGACTGCGCTTTACCGCTTACACCACGGTACCCATGTGTACCCCGGCGCGTGCAGCTCTGCTGACCGGCAAAAACCCCCATTCTGTGGGTTGCGGTTGGCTGACGCACAACAACCCCGGCTACCCCGGGTACCAGGCCGGCGAGATCACCGCGGACGCGCCCACCATGCCCGAATTGCTGCGCGGCCTGGGCTATGGCACCTATGGTGTAGGCAAGTGGCACAACACGGCCGATTACCACATCGGTGCGGGCAAGGACCGCAGTTCCTGGCCTTTGCAACGCGGCTTTGACCGTTTCTATGGCTTCATCGGAGCAGAGACGCATTTCTTTTCGCCCAGCCATTTGATCGAAGGCAATGAGCTCGTTTCGCGCGATGCCTACGAACCGGGCTACTACTCGACCCGTGACTGGACGGACCGCGCGATCAGCTACTTGCGTGCACACCGGGGCAGCGCACCAGACAAACCTTTCTTTTTGTACCTCGCGCACAACGCGCCGCATGTGCCGCTGCATGCGCCCGCAGAAGCGATTGCGCGCTACGACGGCGTGTATGACAGCGGCTGGGACCGCTTGCGTGAACTGCGCTTTGAGCGCCAGCGCCTGATGGGGCTGATTGGCCAGGACTGGCGCCTGTCGCAGTCCAACCCCGGTGTGCCGCGCTGGGACGAAGTACCTGCCGAGCAGCGCCCGCTGATGGCGCATTACATGCGGGTGTATGCCGCGATGGTCGAAGTGGTGGATCAGCAGGTGGGCCGTCTGGTGGCCGAGCTCAAAGCACTGGGTGTTTTTGACAACACGCTGATCCTGTTGACCTCGGACAACGGCGCGAATTCGATTGGCGGGCCAGAAGGTACCGTGAACATGCAGGAAAAGCGCATGGCGATGGGCAACCCTGCGGACATGGCAAAGGCTGCCTTGCAGGCGCACACGGACGGTACCCTGGGGGATGCTGACTCCTACCCCGCTTACCCGGTTGGCTGGGCCAATTGCTCCAACACACCTTTCCGCTTTTATAAGCGCACGCCCATGAACGGCGGTATCCGGGTACCCATGGTGATGAGTTTTCCGGCGCGTGTGCAAGACCCCGGCGCCCTGCGCTCGCAATGGATCCATGTGACCGACACCTTGCCCACTTTGTTGGAGCTGTTAGGCGCCTCCTACCCGGCGCAGTTCAAAGGGCAGGCTACGCGGGGGATGGACGGTAGTAGCTACTTGCCCATGCTGTCTGACCCGCAAGCCCCAGCAGTACGCACGCGCCAGGCCTATGAGTTGGAGGGCAATCGCGGCATGATTGTCCACCCCTGGAAAATCGTTTCGCTGCAAGCGGTGGGTGGCAAGATCAAGTTAGTTAACTGGCTGCTATTTAACCTGGACGATGATCCGACCGAGTGCGACAACCTGGCCAAACAATTCCCCGAGCTTTTGCTGGCGCTGATTGCACAATTTGATGAAGATGCCGCACGCGACCATATCTACCCGCTGGACAACCGCGACTTGCGCAAAGTGCTGGCGGTGCCGCCATTCCTGGAGGCGCAGTACAGCGCGGTGCACCATTTTTATCCCGGTGTGGAAACTGTGCCTACGCAAAGCTTCTCCCCGCTGATTGCAGACCGCAATTACCGTATCGACATCGCGTTTGACTGGCAATTGGGCCAGGAGGGCGTGCTGCTGGCTATGGGCGATAAGGCGGCGGGCCTGTGTGTTTTTGTGCAGGATGCGCACGTCCTTGTGGTCTATGCCTTTGGGCGCGGCAACGAGCGCCAGTGCCGCATGGCTTTGACACCCGGCGCGCAAGCCTTGGCGCTGGAGCACAGCGCCCTTGGCGGCATGCGCGGACAAGGCTTGCTCAGCGTCAACGGCGTGCCTGCGCAGGAGCCACTGAATATGTCACCCACGTTTTTGCGCTTGGGCGGCGAAGGGCTCGACGTGGGCTTGGACCGCCGCCGCAAGGTCAGTGCCGCCTGCGAAGGGCGTGGCGTGTATGCCTACAGTGGGCGTATCGACTGCGTCACGCTCACACCGGGCGCGCAAGCACCCGGCAGCTTTGCCAACCGCCCCGAAGCGTTAGCACAGTGGGATTGATTTTTTCACCATCACTACACCTAAGGAGATAAAGCCATGCAAACCAATGTTTCGCGCCGTAGCGCACTAGCCGTCATGGGCGCAGGTATTGCGCTACCTTGCGCCCTGCTGGCCCAAAGTGCCTGGCCTACACGCGGCGTCAAGGTGGTTGTTCCCTATCCTGCAGGTGGCGCGCCCGATGCCTTTGGCCGTTTACTGGCCGAACAGTTGGGCGCCCATTTCAACCAAGCTTTTGTGGTGGAAAACAAGCCCGGTGCCAACGGTTTGATAGGCGCGCGCGCGGTATCGCAAGGCGCGGCGGACAACCATGCGCTGCTCTACCTGAACTCCCAGCACGTGACCTTGCAGGCGCTCAACCCACAGTTCAATATATTGAACGAATTCAAAGTGATCAGCCGATTGACGAGTTCGCCCTTTGTGTGTGTGGTGGGTGCTAAGTCTCCGCATAAAACCATGGCAGAACTCAGTGCCGCGGTGGCTGCTAATCCGGGTAAATTGACTTTTGGTAGTGCCGGTATCGGTTCGCCTGCGCACATGGCGGTGGAATATTTAGAAGACAAATTACCGGCTTTTAAAGCGCTGCATATCCCCTACAAAGGCGCGGTGGAATCAGTGAACGCCATTTTGTCGCACCAGATTGATTTTTCGATTATGGTGCTGGGAACGGCCATACCCCAAATTCAGGGCGGTAATTTGCGCGCATTGGCGGTGACTTCGCCTAGGCGCTTGCCGGTATTGCCCGATGTGCCCAGTATCAGCGAAGCAGTGGCACCGGGTTATGCCTATGACGCCTGGGCGGGCCTTGCCATGGCCGCCAGCACCACAGACGATGTGATTGCGCATGTGTTCAAAGCAGCACAGGCGGTGGCCGTGTCTGCGCAGTCGCGCGAGATGTCCTTGCGCAATGGCTCGCTGGTCAGCCTGAGCGCCAGCTCCAGGGAATTTGCCGACCAGATCGCGCGCGATGTACAGCTGGAGCAAATGATTGTGAAAAAACTGGGCGTAGCCTAGGCCACGCATTCGGCAGCGAACCGCTGAGCCCGGATGCAGGGCTCAGCTTTTGAATAGAGGAAGCATGGGATGAGTGAGCAATTGATAAGCAGCGTTGCGCAATGTGTCCAACGTGCAAGCAAGCTGGCTGACGAGCGGGTGCGTCCCCAGGCGGCGCGTTGGCAGGCTGAGCGCTGCATGGGGCTGGACGTGTTGCGCGAGGGGGCACAACTGGGCTTGATCGGTATGCAAGTGCCGGTGGAGCTAGGCGGCCTAGGCCTACCTTTTAGCTCCAAGGCGAAGGTGGGCGCGGCGCTAGCGGAGGCCGATTTTGGTTTCGCCTTGTCCTTGATCAATTCGGCGGGGGTAGCCTCCACACTGTCGCTAACACTGCCGCCCGCAGTGTCACAGCGTTGGTTGCCGCAACTGCTGCGTGGTGAGCGCATTGGCTGCACCGCGTTGACCGAACCGGGAGCAGGCTCAGATTTCGGCGCTATACAGATGTTGGCGACACCCCATGGATCGGGCTGGCGTTTGCATGGTGAGAAGCGCTGGATCATCAATGCCCAAGCGGCCGATGTGATGGTGGTGTATGCCCAAACACAGGCGGGTTCTGGAGCCAAGGGAATTGCCGCATTTGTGGTCGATGGCACACGGCCTGGCTTTGCGCGCAACGACCATGGGCGCACCGAAACCGTCGCATCCTTGGGCACGGGTGGCTTTGTGCTCGATGGCTACGAGGTGCAAGGTGACGAGATATTGTCCGCGCCAGGGGTCGCTTTTAAGCGGGCGATGCAATCCATCAATTACGCACGCATTTATGTCGCGGCTATGGCCGCGGCCTTGGTGCGCGACAGTTTGCGCATTGCGTTGCAGTACGGCCAGAAACGCAAAACCTTTGGCATGTATTTGCCCATGCACCAGTCCTGGCGCTGGACCTTGACCGATGCCTTGATTGACTTGGAGGCAGCGCAACTGATGATCGATCGTGCCAACGCGGCATCGGATGACGGCCTTGCGCTGGAGGGTGTAGCGGCACAAGCCAAAGTGTTTGCCACCCGCATGGCGTGCAAACATTTGGGGCCGCTGCAACACGCTTTGGGCGCTGCGGGTTTAAGCCCCGATCTGGCTTTGTCGCGCCATGTGGCGGCATCGCAGGTGGCTACGCTGGTGGACGGGTCCACCGAAATGCTGATGGAGCGTATTGCCATGAAGTACGCGAGCGGGGCCTAGGCTGCCCTTAGGCGCTAAGCAGGTGCGCGCGCTTGTCAGGCGCTTTGCAAATGCCGGCGTAGCGCAGCCACTTCCGCACCCATGCGCGCAAATTGCACATCGGGCATTTCCTGCTGCACAAAACCGGGCTTGGTTTGTTGGGGAAAAGCTTGCACCATCAATTCGACAAATACCGGGCCTTGTAGGGCCAGCAGTTGCGGCAAGCGCTGTGCCCATTGCCCGGCCTCGCTGATGCGCTCGGCATGTGCATAACCAGCGGCGCGCGCTGCATCGGCAAAGCGAAAATCAGGTGTGGGCGTGCGCGCATTGGCGTAGGCGGTAAATTGGGTTCCGTTATTGACCACGATGTGCAGCAAATTGGCCGGCTTTTGTGCCGCTACGGTAGCCAAGCCGCTCAGCTCCATCAATAGGCTGGCATCCCCGTCCATGAGGATCACTTTGCGCGCAGGATGCGCCATGGCCAGACCCAAGCCTAAGCCGGCGCAGCCCCCCATCAGCGGTACCGAGCTGATACGTCCCGGTGCCGCGCCCTCAGCTTTATAGCCTTGCAACAGATCGCGTAGTTTGGCCACCACCACACCCACCATCGCGCCGAGTTTGCCGCCCAGAAGCGGCACAAAACGGGCCCGCCCGTCACGCCCTTCGATGCGGTCAAAAATAAACATGGACAGCATGGTGGCCACCAACAAAGAAGAGCCTTTGTGTTTGGCTACGACGCCGCAGGCCTGAACGATGTTCATCATGCTGGCTTCCTTCAGGCCAAGGTGACCTCGGTACCACCCAGACGCTTGGCGAGCCCCTGCGCCAGGCGATTGACGTTGCCGTAGATGGAAAGCTGTGGGTTGGCGCCAATACTGGTGGGGAAGATAGAGCCGTCGTGGATGGACAGGTTTTCTATTTGCCAGTGCTGGCCGTCGGGCCGGGTGACGCCTAGTTTTTCGTCACCCGCCAGGCCGCAGCCGCCCATGACGTGGGCGCTACCGATTTTGGTGAGCAGGGGTTTCATGGGCAGGGCTTCGATAGCGGCCTTGGTGGCGGCCCAGGTGCTGCTGCCTTCTGCCAGTTCGTGGCCTGGGTAGACCATGGTGGCGCCTGCCTCAAACTGAATTTGCGCCATGGCCAGCATAGAGCGGCGTGCGCCTTCGAGCACATAGTCGGTGAGGGGATAGTCCAGCAGCGGCGAACCATCGCCTTGCAGCTCGACCTTACCGCCCACGGCGCCTTCATGAAAGCCGTCGCGCATCAGCGCTAGCATCACATTGGCGTTGGGGTATTGGCGGTACAGCGCCGCTTGCTTGTCGCCAAAGCCGGGCAGGTTGGCACCGAAAAACACCGGGTGCAGCGGCGCCACTTCCAGCTTGAAGCCGATGGGCCCGTCCACCGCTTGGGTGTGCAAAAAATGGTCTGAATAAATCGTTTGCGGCGCGCCGGTCCAGCCTGCAACCGTGTCTTTCATGACGGCGGTGGTGATAGCGACCGGGTGTAAAAAAGTGCGGGTACCCAGGCGCTTGTGCGGGTCTGGCGCTTTAGAACGCAAGAGCAGCGCCGGTGAGTTGATCGCGCCACCGGCCAGCACATAGTGTTTGGCGATCACACGCGTAGGCGTTTGCGCGCTATCGAGCGGCGCGGCATTGGGTTTGACGGAAATGCATTGCAAATCGCTGATGCGTCCGTTACTGATCGTCATGCGCTCTACGCGCGTTTCTACTAACAGCGTGGCGCCATGGTCCAGCGCGAAAGGGATGGTGGTCACCAGCATGGATTGCTTGGCGTTGGTGGGGCAGCCCATGCCGCAAGAGCCCAGGTTGTAGCAGCCCTTGACATTACGCTGCATCACTTC
>CANJXV010000096.1 GCA_947478935.1 Comamonadaceae bacterium | reverse complement strand
AACGCGCTGCGCTAGGTATTGCTGCTGTAAAGCCCGCTGCGCCTGCAAGCGCACCATACCCAGATAAGCGCGGGTCACTTGCGTGGACAGCAGCAAGCGCGCTTGTTGTGCATCGGCAATGGCGGCTTGCGAAGCCCCGATCGCAGTGTCCAGCGCTGCGCGGTTTTTGCCGAATAAATCCCATTCATAGGACAGGTTCATCTGCACATTAGCGGTTTGGTACACCCCTCCGGCCAGCGGCGGCGGGTACATGCCGACCGCGCTAAAACGCTGCTGGGTGGCGTCCAGACTGGCCAGGGACTGCACCTTGTCATTGGCCCCTTGGGCTTCGATCACCGCTTGGGCGCGTGCGATGCGCGTCTGCGCGGCCTTGAGGGACGGGTGGTTTTCCAAAGCCTGGCTCACCAATGCATCTAGCCGCGGGTCCTGGAAACTGCGCCACCAGTTTTGGTCAAAGTGGTTTTCCTTGCTTGCCGCCGCTGCGCTGGCTCCACCCGCAGGTGCCTGGCTCGCGGAGACGGGCAGGGGCACAGCGCGCAGGCCCAAGCTTTCAGGCAGGAGGGCGCGCGCCATAGGCGCAATGCCCGAAAAATCAGCGCAGGCGCTGAGCAACACGCTGGCGCAGAGCAGGGCCAGCCGTGCTGCTTGCTTGATGCTGGACAGCGCGGCGAACACGGGGCTGGAAGTGAATTGGGCCGCCCTTGCTAGCGGCACGGTCGATGGGGTAAAAAACGCAGGTGTCATGGTCGGTTCAAGGTTGGGCCTCGCTGTTGCTGGGCGGCAGCGGCCCGGATTGGGCCTGCAAGGCCTGGCCGTTGCTCAGCATTTTTTGTAAAAGAGTTTTTAGGGTTGCAAATTCGTCCGCGCTTATCCCTGCTAAATGCTGGTTCAGCACCTCGCTGAGTACGCCGGGCAGGGTTTGGGCGGCGCGCTGGCCGCTGTCGGTCAGGGTGATATGTACCAGGCGGCGGTCACGCTCCGAGCGGTTTCGGCTGCACAGGCCTTTGGCCTCCAGCCGGTCCAGCATGCGCGTCATGGCGCCGGCGTCGAGCTGGCATTCCCGCGCCAGTTCGGCGGCGGTCGAGCTATGGCCTAAGTACAGCTTCATGATGGGCAGCCACTGGGCATGGGTAAGCGCAGAGCCGGCCAATTCGGTCTCTATGCTGTTCGCCAAACTGAGCAAAATCCGCCGCATCATGTAGCCCACACTGTCCTCAGGCTGGTAGTTGTCTGCTTGGTAAAAAGCGTGGCTGACCAATGCGGGCGTTGCTCTATCTGGGCTGATTGCTTCCGTGGACCTAGGGTTTTCCATGAGACGCGGATTCTAATCATTGCATAGGCAATGATTGACACGGCATGGACATAAACCCGAGGCGCGAACAAGGTCATAGTGCCTTTTGCGAGAGGCGACAATCAGTGATTGCCCCATTGAAAGCCCTGTTTTTGTCCTCTTCTGTAAGCCCCGATGCCGTGCTCCACAGCGCCCCACCGCCCCGCCTGGCCAGCGGTTTGACCCTGGCGGTGCTGGGGGCGGTAGCCTTCAGCGGCAAGGCCATCATCGTCAAACTGGCCTACCGCCACGGGGTGGATGCTGTCACCCTGCTGATGCTGCGCATGGCCATAGCGCTGCCGTTTTTTGTGTTGATGGCCTGGTGGGCGGGGCGAGAGCGCCAGGGAGTCAAGCCCGATGCGCTGCCCTGGCGTGATCGGCTGGGCGTCGTCTGGCTCGGCTTTACCGGCTATTACCTGGCCAGTTTTCTAGACTTTGCAGGTCTTGCCTATATCAGCGCTTCGTTTGAACGCCTTATTCTTTACCTTAACCCCACGTTAGTGGTTTTGCTAGGGGCACTGCTTTACCGCCGCTCGATCAGCCCCTACCAGTGGCTGGGGCTGGCTATCAGTTACGGCGGGGTCTTACTCGTTTTTGGTCATGAAGCGCATTTTTCGGGCGAGGGCGTCTGGCTGGGCTCGGCACTGGTGTTTGGCAGCGCGGTCAGTTATGCGCTGTACTTGTCTTACAGCGGGGAGATGGTGCGCCGCCTAGGTGCATTGCGCCTAGTGGGGTGGGCCAGCGCGGTGGCCTGTGTGTTGTGTATCGCGCAGTTTCTGGTGTTGCGGCCGGTCGCCGGTTTGTGGGCACTGCCGCCCGAGGTCTGGACGCTGTCGGTCATCAACGCCGCGTTCTGCACCGTGGTGCCGGTGCTGCTGGTGATGTTAGGCATCGAGCGCTTAGGCGCTGGGCTGGCTGCGCAAGTGGGTATGGTCGGCCCCATGTCCACCTTGCTGATGGCAGCCGTATTTTTGGACGAGCCCTTGACCGCCTGGGTGCTGGGCGGTACTGTGCTGGTAATGGCCGGTGTATTTGTTTGTACCCGCAGCCCGGCAGCGGCGCCAGCGGCTTGATTGCTTAGCCTGCGGCTATGCAGATCAGCGTGCATGGTGGACCGGTTTTAGTTATATTTTTGAACGATGGAGTAAAGCATGGATTTAGGTTTAAAAGGCCGGTGGGCTTTGGTAGGCGGCGCTAGCCGGGGTTTGGGGTTTGGCTGCGCGCAAGCGTTGGTGCGCGAGGGTGTGCATGTGCTGATGGTGGCGCGCCGGCCCGATGTGCTGCAAGCCGCAGCGGCGCAACTGGCCACAGAGGATGCAGCCGCCAGCGGCGCGCAAGTGCTGCATTGCGCAGCGGACATCACCACCCCCGAAGGCCGCGCGGCCGTGTTCGCTGTCCGCAGCGACTTTGACATCGTGGTCACCAACGCCGGTGGCCCGCCGCCCGGCACTTTCCGCGACTGGGACCGCGATGCCTGGCTGCGCGCCCTGGACGCCAATATGCTCACGCCCATCGAACTTATCAAGGCCACTGTCGATGGCATGGCCGCACGGGGCTTTGGCCGCATCATCAACATCACCTCGGGCGCGGTGAAGGCGCCTATCGACATACTGGGCTTGTCCAATGGGGCGCGCAGCGGCCTCACCGGTTTCGTGGCGGGGCTGGCGCGCTCCAGCATCGCTGCGCAGGGCGTGACGATTAACAACTTGCTGCCCGGCCCGTTTGACACCGACCGCCTGCAAGGCTTGTTTGCCAGCTCAGCGCAAAAAACCGGCCAAAGCGTCGAAGCGCTGGCCGCGACACGCCGCAAAGGTATACCGGCACAGCGCTTTGGCACACCTGAAGAATTCGGCGCCGCTTGCGCGTTTTTATGCAGCCCGCTGGCGGGGTTTATCACCGGGCAAAACCTGTTGCTTGATGGCGGGGCGTTTGGCGGGACGTTTTAACGCGAGGGCGCTAACCCGCGTTAAAACTGTTGCTTGCCTCTTAGGTTTGTTGCCCACTGGAAACAATCGCGGCCTGGCTTGCCCGCATCTAGGCCTCCGTTTTGACCAGTGTCGGCTTGCGCGCCGACAACACAATGCCCGCAGCAATCAACACAAAAGCCGCTGCGTGAAATAGCTGCGGTGATTCACCCAAAAATAGGGTGGATAAGAGCGCGGCAAACAAGGGGATCAGGTTCATAAAAAACCCGGCCACCGACGGTCCGACCAGGGCCACGCCAGCGCCCCAGGCGCGGTACGACAGCACCGCTGGCCCGACGCCGATAAACGCTAAAGCTGCGGCCAGTGGCCAGCCTAGCTCCAGGCGGGCATCCGTCAGCGTCCATTCCAGTGAGGCGAAGCCCAGGGCCCCTACCAGGCCGAACACCGTTTGCGCCAATAAAAATGCCGCCCAGTCGGCGCGAATCGGCGCCGATTCGGCGCTCGGGTGCGCCAGCATCCAGCTGTAAAACGCCCAACCAATGGCCGCGATCAGCATGTACACATCGCCAGCCACCAAATGAAAACCGACCAGCAGTTCCCATTCGCCCCGACACATGACCAATACCACGCCGGCGATAGACAAGACGGCGCCCAGCAATTGGCGCGCGGACACTGGCGTGCCGAAGAAAAAACGCCCGATCAGCAGCATCCACACCGGCGTGCTGGCGCCGACCAAGGTCACATTCATGGCGGTGGAGGTGGTAAGTGCCAGATAGAGCATGGCGTTGTAACTGGCGATGCTCAATGCACCGAGCAAAGCGAAGCGCCTCCACTGGCTCCAAAGCGGACTGTCTTTCCGTAATACCCAGCGCGCCATGGGCAGCAGCACACAAAAGGCAATGAGCCAGCGAAACAAATTAAGCGTCATGGGCGAAATCAGGTGTTGCACCATGCGACCAATGACGGCGTTACCGGCCCACAGGATGGTGGCCAGGGTGAGCATGAGCGCCGCTTTGCCGGTCATACGCAGTGGGTAGGGTGTGTTCATGGCCGCACTGTAACCAGTCCTTGCCCTGGGACAATTTCTCCATGGCGGCCTGCTTTGCAGGATGGCGGGATAATCGCAGGCTTTATTCAACTACCTTTCGCTGGAGCCCGTCTATGTCCTCATCAATGTCCCGTTCAATCCAAATCGACCAGCACGGCGGCCCCGAGCACATGCATCTGGTGCAAGTCGCGGTCGGTGAGCCCGGCCCTGGCGAAGTGCGGATCCGCCACCATGCTGTAGGCCTCAATTACATTGACGTCTATCAGCGCAGCGGCTTGTATCCCATGAACCTGCCAGTCCAACTCGGCATGGAGGCAGCCGGTGTGATCGAAGCTGTGGGCGAGGGCGTGACCCATCTCAAGGTAGGCGATCGCGCCGCCTACGCCAGCCAGCCCCCCGGCGCCTATTGCGAGCGCCGCGTCATGCCCGCCAAGTGCGTTTGCAAATTGCGCGATGGCATCAGCTTTGAAACCGGCGCCGCCATGATGCTCAAAGGCCTAACGGTGCAGTACCTGCTCAAGCGCACTTTGCCGCAAGGCGGTTTGCAAGCGGGTGACTTTATTTTGTTTCACGCCGCTGCCGGTGGCGTAGGTTTGATTGCCTGCCAATGGGCAAAGGCGCTGGGTTTGCAACTGATTGGCACCGCAGGTTCGGACGAAAAATGCGCGTTGGCCAAGGCCAATGGCGCCACCCATGTGATCAACTACGCCAAGGAAGATTTTCTTGCCCGTGTCAAAGAAATTACTGGTGGCAAGGGCGTGAAAGTGGTCTATGACTCCGTGGGCAAAGACACCTGGGACAAGTCGCTCGATTGCTTGTCGCCCTTTGGTTTGATGGCCAGCTTTGGCAATGCCTCCGGCCCGGTGGCACCTTTTTCGCCTGGCATTTTGGGCCCCAAAGGTTCGGTGTATGTGACGCGCCAAACCCTTTTCAGCCATATTGCTACGCGTGAAAGCACGCAAGAAATGGCCGATGATTTGATGGACGTGGTGGAAAGTGGCAAAGTGCACATCCACATCGGCCAACGCTATGCGCTGCAAGACGTGCAACAGGCGCACCGCGATCTGGAAGCGCGTAACACCACGGGTTGCACCATCCTGACGCTGTAAGCGCAATTTGGCGTGCGGTGCTGCTAAGCCAAAGCTGGTTTAGCGGCTGCGTCGCACGCGCAGTAATTCGTCCAGAATCAGGCAGGTGGCGCCCAGGGTAATGGCGCTGTCAGCGACATTGAAGGCGGGAAAATGCATCGCCATCCAATGAAAATCTAAAAAATCGACCACGTAGCCATAGAGTACGCGGTCGATGACATTGCCCACCGCGCCGCCTAGCACGCAGCTGATGGCAAAGCAAAACAATTTTTCACCCGCGTTGCTGTGCAGCAGCCAGACCATGACCACCGCAGCAACCGTGCCCAGGCCGGTAAAAAACCAGCGCTGCCAACCTGATGCATCGGCCAAAAATGAAAACGCAGCCCCGCTGTTGTGCGCGCGCACGATGTTGAAAAAATCGGTCACCGGGCGGCTGTCGCCCAGTTGCATGCTGCCCACGATGAGCAGCTTGGTGAACTGATCGGCCAGCACAATCAGGAACGCAATCGCCAGCCAATGCAGCAAGCGCATGCCGCCGCGATAGCGCGCCATCAAGCCACCAGCCGGCTCTCGCCGCTACCAAATAAGTTGCTGACACAGCGCCCACAAATCGTGGGGTGGGCGGCATCAAGGCCCGACGCCGCGCTGGCCTCTTCGACGTAGTGCCAGCAGCGTTCGCATTTGCTGGCACTGGCAGCGCGCGCCTGTACGGCCAATGTCTCGCCTTGTAGCAGCGTGACGGTCGAGCTGATGAACACATAGCGCAGGTCATCGCCCAGGCTTTGCAGCAAGGCCAGGTCTTGCGCGTTGGCGCTGATGCTGACCGCTGCTTGCAGCGATGCGCCGACCTGTCCCGCCACCCGGAGCACTTCGATTTCCTTGTTCACCGCCTCGCGGATTTCGCGGATGCGGGCCCACTTGGCGTTGAGCGCTTCGTCCGCTGCCAGCAAAGGCGTGTAGGTGGCTAAGAAGATGGATTCTCGCTGGGCCTCGGGCGCTTTGCCTTCAGCGGCCAGCGTGGCCCAGGCCTCTTCGGCGGTAAAGCTGAGAAAAGGCGCCATCCAGCGCAGCATGGCCTGGGTAATCTGCCATAAAGCGGTTTGCGCGCTGCGCCGTGCATGCGAGGCGGCAGCGGTGGTGTAGAGCCGGTCTTTGAGCACGTCCAGGTAAAAAGCGCCCAAGTCTTCGGAGCAATACACCTGTAATTTTGAGACGACCGGATGGAATTCGTAGCGCCCGAAATGGCCGCCTTCAAACACCTGCCGCTCTGCATTCCACAGGCCCGCAATATCGGCTTGCAAGCGCGCCGCACGGCTGATGGCGTAACGGTCCACTTCCAGCATGGCGGCAAAGGGCACCGCGTCTTTGGCTGGGTCGAAGTCGCTGACGTTGGCGAGCAAAAACTTCAGGGTGTTGCGTACGCGGCGGTAGGTGTCCACCACCCGCGCCAAAATTTTGTCGTCGATGTTCAGGTCGCCTGAATAGTCGGTAGCGGCCACCCACAAGCGGATGATTTCAGCGCCCAGCTTTTGCGTCACTTCTTGTGGCGCAACGGTATTGCCCAAACTCTTGCTCATTTTGCGACCCTGGCCGTCGGTGGCAAAACCGTGGGTCAGCAGGCCGCGATAGGGCGCCCGGTCGTAGAGCGCGCAACCGAGCAGCAGCGAACTGTGGAACCAGCCCCTGTGCTGGTCGTGGCCCTCTAAATACAAGTCGGCTTCGGGGCCGGTTTCATGGAAAGGCGGTCGGTCATAAGCGTCTTTGTGGCTCCCGCGCAGCACGTGCTCAAAGGTCGAGCCTGAGTCAAACCAGACTTCCAAAATGTCGGTACTTTTGCTGTATTTCTCCGGGCGATCACCAGGCTGCGTGAGGATGTCGTTCACTGTGACCCGGCTCCAGGCTTCGATGCCACCGCGCTCCACGATGGACGCTGCGGTATCCAAAATTTCCATAGTCCGCGGATGCAGTTCACCGCTATCTTTGTGCAAGAAGAACGGGACTGGCACGCCCCAGCTGCGCTGGCGCGAAATACACCAGTCGGGGCGGTTGGCAATCATGTCGCGCAGCCGGGTTTTGCCGTTCTCGGGGTAGAACTGGGTTTGTTCAATCGCATCCAGCGCCAATTGCCGCAGCGTCTTGGGTGCTTTGTCTTTGGTGAATACGCCCTCGCCCTCGTCCATGCGCACAAACCATTGCGCAGCGGCACGGTAAATCACCGGGGTTTTGTGACGCCAGCAATGCGGGTAGCTGTGCGTGATGCCGTGGGTGGCCATCAAGCGCCCGGCGTTTTTTAAGGTTTCCAGAATGTCCGGAATCGCTTTCCAGATGTGCTGGCCGCCGAACAGCGGGAAGTCGGCGGCATAAGCGCCGTTGCCTTGCACTGGGTTCAGGATGTCGTCGTAGGCTAGACCTTGGGCCACGCAGGAGTTGAAATCTTCCACGCCATAAGCGGGCGAAGAGTGCACGATACCGGTGCCGTCATCGGCAGTGGCATAGTCGGCCAAATACACTGGGGCGGTGCGGGCGTAGCCTGCATCGAGATGCGATAGCGGATGCTGAAAGGCGATGTGGTCTAAGGCTTTGCCTTCTACCGTCGCTACGACGGAGCCTTGCAAATGCCAGCGCTCTAGGCACTTTTCTACTAGCGATTGCGCGCACAGCATCAGGCCGCGCGCGGTGTCCACCAGGGCATAAACCAGGTTGGGGTTCAGGTTGAGCGCTTGGTTGGCCGGAATCGTCCAAGCGGTGGTGGTCCAGATGACGGCAAAAGCTTCTTTGTCCAGTTTGGGCAGACCGAACGCCTTGGCCAGTTTGTCCGGCTCGGCACACAAAAAAGCGACGTCCAAGGTGTCACTCTTCTTGTCCGCGTATTCAATTTCAAACTCTGCCAAGGACGAGCCGCAATCGAAACACCAATACACCGGCTTCAAACCCCGATACACAAAACCGCGTTCGATCACGCGTTTGAACGCGCGGATTTCACCTGCCTCGTTAGCGAAGTCCATGGTGCGGTAAGGCCGCTCCCAGTCACCCAGCACGCCCAAGCGTTTGAAGTCTTCGCGTTGTTGCTCGATTTGCTCTGTGGCAAAGGCGCGGCTTTTGGCTTGCATGTCATCACGCGACAACTTTCGGCCATGCAGTTTTTCGATGGCGTTTTCAATCGGCAGTCCGTGGCAGTCCCAACCGGGGATGTACTGCGCGTCAAAGCCGGCTAATTGGCGGCTTTTCACGATCATGTCTTTGAGCACTTTGTTCAGCGCATGGCCGATGTGCAATTT
>CANJXV010000095.1 GCA_947478935.1 Comamonadaceae bacterium | reverse complement strand
GGCCACGCCCATGATCGGGTTGACGATGGTCATGCCGCTGCTCAGATGCTCCAGGTCTTTGGCCTCGTGCGTGGCGCCTAGCATATTGGAGTCGGTGGAGTACGCTTTTTCGGCCGACATCTTGTAGCCAAAACCGGCTTGGGTCATGAAGGCGGACATTTCTGCCCGGCCACCGAGTTCGTCAATAAAGGCCTGGTCTAGCCAAGGTTTGTAGATTTTGAGGGCCGGATTGGTGAGCAGGCCGTAGCGGTAAAAGCGCTCTATGTCATTGCCTTTGTAGGTACTGCCATCGCCCCAGATATGCACATCGTCTTCCTTCATGGCCGCTACCAGCATGGTGCCGGTCACAGCGCGGCCAATGGGCGTAGTGTTGAAGTAAGTCAGGCCGCCGGTGGAAATGTGAAAAGCGCCGCTTTGCAAAGCGGCGATACCTTCAGCGGCGAGCTGGCTGCGGCAATCGATCAGGCGGGCATGCTCGGCACCATATTCCATGGCTTTGCGCGGAATCTCGTCGTAGTCAGCCTCGTCGGGCTGGCCCAGGTTGGCGGTATAGGCGTAGGGAATCGCGCCTTTGTTGCGCATCCAGTGCAGCGCGGCGCTGGTGTCTAGGCCGCCGGAAAACGCAATACCAACTTTTTGGCCGGCGGGGATGTTTTGAAGAATAGTGGACATAGGGCAGTGGCTGAAGGTATCGGTGGTCTGGGCTGGTAACTTAGGCTTGGTGCTTGTCAGAAGCGCTCGTCAAGCGTTGTAATGTCTCGGGTCGGGGCCAAACCCCGGCACCACGTTTTAGCCGTAATGGCAGATGTAATGAAAGGCTTGTGCCACGCGGATTTGGAAACTACTTTGGCCCGGCACGCTGAAACTCTGCCCGGGCTCGCAGCTGGCCCAGGCGCTCGCGCCAGAGAGTAAGTATTCGCAGCCGCCAGCCACGCATTCCATGACTTCCGGCGCGGCGGTGCCAAAGCTTAGTTCGGCGGCCAGCACCACGCCCACGGACTTTTTGCTGCCGTCCGCCATGGTGAGGCTATGGCTCACGCATTTGCCGTCGAAATAGACACTGGCTTGGGTGGCAATGCTGGCGCTTTGAATATGGGTGGTGCTCATGGCTTTGGCTGGGTAGGGGCCGGCAGAGGCCGACGCGGCTGGGAAATGGGCGGCTTACAGGGGAAGCGGGCCGCCCGCAAGGCCTTTGATTTTAAGGCAGCAGGTCCGCAAAGCTTTGGGGCGTAAAGCCCACGGTGATACGACCATCGGGCCACTGCACCACGGGCCGCTTGATAACGCTGGCCTGGCTTCGCATCAGCGCCCCCGCGCTGGCCGCGTCGCTAACGCTGGCTTGCAGCGCCACGTCCAGCTTGCGCCAGGTCGTTCCCTTGCGGTTGAGCAGCACTTCCCAGCCCACGGCCTGCATCCAACGCGCCAGCGCATCGGACGGCACACCGTCTTTTTTGAAATCATGAAAGTGGTAGGCCAGACCTTGGTCCTGCAACCAGAGGCGGGCCTTTTTGACGGTGTCGCATTGGGGGATGCCAAACATGGTGATGGCCGGAGATGGGGGTGTATTTTTCATGGCGGCGATGATGCCACGGCCCGGCAAAAGCCCCAGGCAGCGGCCTGCGCGACAATTCGCGACTTATGAAAAATTTAACGGACTGGCTTGTCTATTGCGAGCAATTGCACCCCAAAAACATCGACATGGGCCTAGAACGCGTGCGCCAGGTCGCGCAGCGTATGGGTTTGCACCTGCCCTGCACCGTGATTACGGTAGCGGGTACCAACGGCAAAGGCTCCACCTGCGCTATGCTGGAATCCATCTTGATGCAAGCGGGATACCGTACGGCGGTGTATTCCTCGCCGCACTTAGTCCATTTTGAAGAGCGCCTGCGCTTGCAAGGGCAAAGCGTTGATGCAGCAGTTTTGACGGAGGGTTTTGCCCGCGTGGAGGTGGCGCGCACCGCGGGCGCGGAGCCGGTGTCGCTTACCTATTTCGAGTTTTCTACGCTCGCCATCATGGATGTCATGCGCGCGCAACCGCTGGATGTGGCGATTTTGGAAGTAGGTATGGGTGGGCGATTGGACGCGGTCAATATCATCGACGCCGACTGCGCGGTGATTACCAGTATCGATCTGGACCATATGGAGTTTCTAGGTGCGGACCGCGAAACCATAGGGTTTGAGAAGGCCGGCATCATGCGCACCGGACGTCCGGTGGTGGTCAGCGACCCGGTGCCACCGCAAAGCGTGCTCGACCATGCGGTCGAAATCGGCGCCGATTTGTGGCGCGTGGGCCGAGATTTCAATACCCGCGGCGATCCGCAGCAATGGGAGTGGGCGGGCCGGGGGCGGCGATACAGCGGGCTGGCCTATCCCGCTTTACGCGGCGCCAACCAACTGGTCAACGCAGCGGGCGTGCTGGCGGCCTTGACGGCTTTGCGGGATAAGCTGCCGGTCACCGCACAGGCGATACGTAATGGCCTGGCCATGGTGGAATTTACCGGGCGCTTTCAAATTATTCCGGGCAGCCCTACCTTGGTACTGGATGTCGCCCATAACCCGCATTCGGTAGCGGCACTAGCGGCTAATTTGGATGCCATGGGTTTTTTCCCGCGCACCCATGCGGTGTTTGGCGCCATGGGGGATAAAGACTTAGCGCCCATGTTGGCGCGCATGAACCCGTTGGTGGAGTGCTGGTATTTCACCGATTTGCCCACCGCACGCGCTGCCTCAGGCGCGGATTTGATGGGTCGCTGGCATGCCCAAAATACGCGTAAAGATGTAAGTGCCAAGGCCTTTTCCAGTCCGCAATCGGCCTTGCAAGAGGCCCTTCGCTGCGCCGACCCCACTGATAGAATCCTTGTGTTTGGATCGTTTTACACCGTTGGCGGTGTGCTGCAGCAAGGGCTTCCCCGGCTGTCCGGAGCACACCTCGCATCTTCTTAAAAATTCACGCTATGGCATTTTTCAAGTTTCGCAAAGACGGTGCCGAGCCCGCAGCCCCCGCACCGGCAGCCGAAAGCTTGGAAGCTATGCGCAAACGGGCCCGCCATCGCCTGATAGGCGCGGCGGCCCTGGTGCTGATCGGGGTGATTGGTTTCCCCTTACTGTTTGATAGCCAGCCGCGCCCCATTGACGTGGACATTGTTATCAACATCCCTGAGAAAAACAAAGTAGCGCCATTGGCAGCGACGCCCTCGGTCGTGGCTGCTTCGCAAGTGCAGGCGCCGCCGCCACCGCCGCCCGCGCCCGAGCCGGTGGAAAAGGAAACGCTGGTCACGCCCGCCCCGACCGAGAAAATAATCGTACCTGCGGCTGGCGCTACGGCTGAAAAGGCAACAACCAAAGCTATTGCGCAAACTCCAGCACCTGTAGAAACCAAACCGGATGCCAAGGCCACGGCAAAGACCGATACCAAGTCTGACGCCAAACCCGCTGTCAAGGCTGACACCAAGCCGGTAGACAGCAAATCCACGACCGAGGCCACCAAAGCCCAGACTTTGCTGGAAGGCAAGGAGCCAGCGCCTGCGGCTTCGGCGCCGTCCCTGCGTTATGTGGTGCAAGTGGGTGCTTTTGCCGAAGCGCAAAAAGCCCAGGAGGCGCGCCAAACCTTAGAAAAGGCCGGCATCAAGACCTACGCCCAGGTCGTCATCAATAATGAAGGCAAGCGCACCCGCGTCCGCGTAGGCCCCTTTACCAATAAGGCAGATGTGGACAAAGCCGTAGAAAAGATCAAAGCATTGAATCTGCCCACCCAGGTTCTGACGCTGTAGTCCAGCTAGGCTATGGCCGATCTCGATTGGATATGCTGCGCCGTGCTGGCCTTATCGTTGTCCATCGGTGCCTGGCGCGGTTTGGCATATGAAGTTTTGTCCCTGGTCAATTGGGTGCTGGCCTTTGTGTTGGCGCAATGGGCTGCGCCATCAATCGTGCAATTTCTGCCCACGCGTGGCGCCAGCGACATGGTGCGTTATGGCTTTGGATTTTTTTTCGCCTTTATCCTGTGCCTGCTGGCCGGTAGTTTTTTAGTTTTTTTGACCAAAAAAGTGGTCTATGTCAGTGGCATGGGGCTGGTGGACCGCCTATTGGGATTGGCCTTTGGCAGCCTTCGGGCAATGTTGATTTTGCTGTCGGCAACCATGGTGTTGCGCGTTACGCCGCTGGCAAATAGCGATTGGTGGCTACAGGCCTATAGTCCGCGCATTGCACAATCGGTGCTGGCCGGACTGAAACCCTGGTTTCCCCAGGCTCTGCGCCCTTATTTACCTTGAACGAGCAAACCCAAGCATGTGTGGAATCGTAGGCGTTGTTAGCAACGCACCCGTGAACCAGCTCATTTATGACGCTTTGCTGCTTTTGCAGCACCGCGGCCAAGATGCAGCAGGCATTGTCACGCAGCAGGAAAACAAGTTTTTCATGCACAAGGCCAAGGGCATGGTCAAAGACATATTCCGCACGCGCAATATGCGCGCCTTGCCAGGCCACTGCGGTCTGGGCCAGGTACGTTACCCGACAGCGGGCAATGCCTTTAGCGAAGAAGAAGCCCAGCCCTTTTATGTAAACGCGCCCTTTGGCATTGTGCTGGTGCATAACGGCAACCTGACCAATGCGCAAGCCCTCAAGCACGAGTTGTTTACCGTGGATCACCGGCACATCAACACCGAGAGCGATTCTGAAGTGCTACTCAATGTGCTGGCCCATGAGATCGAGCGCACCACACGCGGTATGCCTTTGCAGCCCGCGCATTTGTTTGAAGCGGTGCGCAATGTACACCGGCGCGTGAAAGGTTCGTATGCGGTCATTGCCTTGATTGCCGGGCATGGCGTCTTGGCCTTTCGCGATCCCTTTGGCATCAGACCCTTGTGCATAGGGCGCGGGCCGGGGCAAATTGTGCTGGCCAGCGAGTCAGTGGCATTGGAAGGCACTATGCACCAGTTCGAGCGTGATGTGGCGCCGGGCGAAGCGGTGTTCATCGACTTGCAAGGCAAGATGCTGGCAGAGCAATGTGCCAATGCGCCGGTGCTCAACCCCTGCATTTTTGAGTTTGTCTATCTGGCGCGGCCCGACTCGGTGATGGACGGTATTTCGGTCTACCAGGCTCGCCTTAACCTGGGCCAAACACTGGCCAAGCGCGTCGTATCTACCGTGCCGCCGAACGAAATTGACGTGGTCATTCCCATCCCCGAATCGAGCCGCCCCAGTGCCGCGCAATTGGCGCAATTGCTTGGCCTGCCCTACCGCGAAGGCTTTGTGAAAAACCGCTATGTGGGCCGCACCTTCATCATGCCTGGCCAGGCGGTACGCAAAAAATCGGTACGCCAAAAGCTCAATGCGATTGCCAGCGAATTCAAAGGGCGCAATGTGCTGTTGGTGGACGATTCCATCGTGCGCGGCACGACTAGCCAGGAGATTGTGCAAATGGCGCGCGATGCCGGTGCGCGCAAGGTCTATCTGGCCAGCGCCGCGCCGCCGGTGCGTTTTCCCAATGTGTATGGCATCGACATGCCTACCAGCTCAGAGCTGGTGGCCTACAACCGCACGGTGGAAGAAGTGCGCGCCATCATCGGTTGCGATGCCCTGATTTACCAGGACGTCGATGCCATGAAAAAAGCGATCGGCTCACTCAACCCTGCTATCAAAGACTTTGATGCGTCGTGTTTTGATGGTGTATATGTCACCGGCGATGTAGGTGTGGCCGATATTGCGCGTCTCAGCGCAGCGCGTGTCAGCGGCCAGGAAGACGAGCAAGACAGCTCGCGCCTGGCTTTGCCCAATCCCATTTAGCAAGCCCCGCGGTTTAACTTTTCAAGATCCCATGCCAAGCCATCCATTGCCCCCCGGACTGCATCCTGACACCCTGGCCCAGCGTGTGGCCGTAGAGCCCAGCCAGTATGGCGAAAACTCTGAAGCACTGTTTCTAACTAGCGGCTATGTGCAGCCCTCGGCCGAAGTGTCGGCGCGACGATTTGGTGGTGAAGACGAAGGCTATACCTATGGCCGCTCGGGCAACCCCACGGTCAGCAGTTTTGAAATGCGTTTGGCTGCCATGGAGGGCACCGAAGCGGCGCTGGCCACTTCCTCCGGCATGTCTGCCATCATGCTGATGCTTTTTAGCCTGCTCAAGGCCGGGGACCATGTTCTGTATTCCCAGTCCATGTTTGGCTCCACCCTTAAGCTGATCGGCTCAGAGTTTGCCCGCTTTGGTGTGGAGTCCACCCTGGTGCCGCAAACCGATCTTGCCGCCTGGAAAGCGGCTATCCGCCCCAATACTAAATTGCTGTTTGCAGAGACGCCGACCAACCCTTTGACCGAGGTCTGTGACATACAAGCGCTGGCGGACCTGGCCCACAACGCCGGTGCTTTGTTGTCGGTGGACAACTGCTTTGCCACACCGGCCTTGCAACGCCCCATGGAAATGGGTGCTGACATCGTGATGCACTCCGGCACCAAGTATTTGGACGGGCAGGGCCGGGTCATGGCCGGGGCGTTGTGCGCTAGCGACGCGCTGATCAATGGCAAATGCCTGCCGGTGATGAAAAACAGTGGCATGGTGCTCTCGCCCTTTAATGCCTGGGTGGTACTTAAAGGCCTGGAAACGTTGGACATCCGCATGCGCGCCCAAAGCGCTCGCGCCCATGCACTGGCCTTATGGCTGGAGCAGCAGCCCTTGGTAGAGCGCGTGTATTACCCTGGCTTACCCAGCCATCCGCAACATGCTTTGTCGATGCAGCAGATGTCTAATCTTGGCGGCGCGGTCGTGTCTTTTGATATCAAGGCCAACAACCCGGAACTGGCGCGCAGCCGCGCTTTCCATGTACTAGACAGCTTGCGCGTCTTATCGCTTTGTACCAACCTGGGCGACACCAAAACTTTATTGACACACCCGGCCAGCACCTCGCACGGCAAATTGGCCGAGGCGCAGCGCCAGGCCGCCGGTATTGGCCAGGGCTTGATCCGCGTGGCCGTGGGGCTGGAGCATGTGGGTGATATGCAGGACGACTTGCTGCGTGGCCTGGACACACTTTGAATCTGAATCGGCATGACTAAAACCCGCACCCGCTTTGCGCCCTCGCCTACGGGCTTTATTCACCTGGGCAATATCCGCTCGGCTTTGTACCCTTGGGCCTTTGCGCGCTCCACTGGTGGAGACTTTATTTTGCGCATCGAAGACACCGACGAAGACCGCAGCACGCAAGCCGCTGTAGATGTGATTTTGGAAGGCATGCGCTGGCTGGGGCTGGAGCCTGACGAAGGCCCGTTCTACCAAATGCAGCGCATGGCCCGCTACAAAGAAGTCTTGCTGCAACTGCAAGCCGATGGCTGGGTGTATCCCTGTTACACGAGCGTGGCCGAATTAGATGCTTTGCGAGAGCGCCAGATGGCTGCCAAAGAAAAACCGCGCTATGACGGCACCTGGCGCCCTGAGCCCGGCAAATTGCTGCCCCCGTTGCCCGCAGGCGTGGTGCCGGTATTGCGCTTTAAAAATCCGCAAAGCGGTAGCGTGGTGTGGGAAGACAAGGTTAAAGGCCGTATCGAAATCAGCAACACAGAATTAGACGATCTGGTGATTGCTCGCCCCGCGCCGGCAGGCGAGGCAGTTGGCACCCCGACCTACAATTTTTGCGTCGTGGTCGATGATATAGACATGGCGATCAGTCATGTCATTCGCGGTGACGATCATGTGAACAACACGCCGCGTCAAATCAATATTTTTAAGGCTTTGGGCAAAGAGCCGCCCGTGTATGCGCACTTGCCTACGGTGCTCAATGAGCAGGGCGAAAAAATGAGCAAACGTAACGGCGCTAAAGCTGTTACCCAATACGCTGCCGAAGGCTACTTGCCCGATGCTATGGTCAATTATTTGGCGCGCCTGGGCTGGAGCCACGGCGATGAAGAAATTTTCAGCCGCGAACAATTTGTCGCCTGGTTCAATCTAGACCACTTGGGTCGCAGCGCCGCGCAGTTTGACGAAGCCAAGTTGCGCTGGGTGAACGCGCAACATATGAAGGCCATGGAAGGCGAGGCCCTGGCACCCTTGGTAAATAAACACTTGCAGGACCGCGGTCTGACTGCCGATGAGCGCCTAGCGCACTTGTGCGACTTGTTCAAAGACCGCTGCGACACCACGCTGGTATTAGCCGATTGGGTAGGGCGCTTTTACGCCGATGTGCAGGCCAGCGACCAAGACCTGACCCAGTATGTGACCGATGCGGTACGCCCGGCACTGGGGCTTTTGCGCACGCAATTGGCGAAGTGCGAATGGGACAAAGCGGGTATAAGCGCCGCGATTAAAGAGGTCTTGACGCAAGCCGGTCTGAAAATGCCGCAGCTGGCCATGCCAGTGCGCGTGCTGGTGATGGGCACGCCGCAAACGCCGGCGCTTGATGCCGTGCTGGCGCTGTGCGACCGGCAAAAAGTTCTGGAACGCTTGGGGGCAGCCTAAATTTATTGGCTATACTCGGGGGCTTGGAAATTGAGGGCACTGCTTGCAGCGCCTTGCGGTTTGGGGGTATAGCTCAGCTGGGAGAGCGCTTGCATGGCATGCAAGAGGTCAGCGGTTCGATCCCGCTTACCTCCACCAAAAGCTTCCAAGAAAAACGGATTAGTCCAAGGTTTTGACCCCATCGTCTAGAGGCCTAGGACATCACCCTTTCACGGTGAGTACCGGGGTTCGAATCCCCGTGGGGTCGCCAGATTCATCGCAAGATGAT
>CANJXV010000094.1 GCA_947478935.1 Comamonadaceae bacterium | reverse complement strand
CATGCCAGAAAAAATCACGCTCACCACAATGTCCACCTGCGCCAGGCCTCCGCGCATGCGGCCTACCAGAATGCGGCAAAAATCGAAAATACGTTCGCTCACGGTGCCTGCATTCATGATGTTGGCGGCAAACACAAACATGGGCACTGACAGCAGCACATAGTTGTTGTAGAGCCCATTGCATACTTGCTCGGCTACCAGCCCTAAGTCCTGGCCCTTGGCCAGCAAGTAAGCGATGCCCCCGGCCAGCATGCCAAAGCCTATGGGCATGCGCATCAGCATGGTGGCCACCATGACCGCAACCAAAAGGAGCAGGGGCTGGCTCATGGTTTTGTCACCCCGCTGATGCCCTTGTCGCTGATTTCGGCTGCAATGGAGGCGCTAGCCGGGCTGGCGACGGGAATATTCATAGGACTGTGCATAGGGCCGCGCAGCGCCTGCACGATCTGCCCCACACTGCGCAGCACCATGGCTAGCAGCAAGACGATAAAAGGGACATAGACCGCCATCAGCGGCACGCCCAGAACGGGAGTGCCCTCGCGGGCCATAAAGCGCACATAGTCCCAGCTGGCCGGTAGGGCGACCCATGCCAAGCCGCCCACTAGCGCATTGCCAAGGATTTGCAGGATGCGGCGCCAGCGCGGATTCGCCAAATTCCAGACCAGGTCAAAAGCCACATGCTCGCGCTGGGGCACCATGGTGGCTGCGGCCCACAAAATAATCCAGACATACAAAATGACCGCTGCCTCATCGCTCCAGGCCAGTGGTTTGTTAAAACCGAAACGCGCGGTGATTTGCACCACAAAGACCACAAACAAGGCGACAAACAAAAGACCGCCCAGCGCCTGTGCGGCCTTGTGCAGGCAGGTTTTCATCGTGGGGCCAGGGCCTTAGCGCACCGCATTGATACGCTCTAAGAGGCCGGCAGGCCAGGTCTTGGCGTAATCGGCGTTTTGGTAGGCCGCTTGCACGGTTTTGTGGAAAGCATCCAGGTCTGGCGTGCTGACCTGCAAGCCTTCTTTCTTGAAAAATTCCACCAACTGGGCTTCCTCTTTCAGGCGGTTTTCATTGTTGTAGGCCGCTGCGGCTTGGGCTGCCGCTTGTAGCTTGCTGCGCTGGGCTGGACTGAGCGCTTGCATGGCTTTATTGGAAATCGCAATAAACAGGCCATCGACCAAATGGCTGGTCAACACAATTTGCTTGGTCACTTCGTAAAACTTGGCGGCTTTGACGGTGGGCAGCGGGTTGTCCTGCGCGTCGATGGTGCCGGATTTCAGGCCCATATACACCTCACCAAACGCCAGCGGTGTGGCTGTGGCGCCTAATGCCTCGCCCAAAAATAACCAGTCCTTAGAGCCAGGCATGCGCAGCTTGAGGCCTTTGAGATCCGCCGGGGTACGCACATTGCGCACTTCGCGCAAATTGAGTTGGCGCGTGCCCAAATAGCAGGTAGACAAAGCGCTGATATCCATTTTTTCGGACACGGTTTTGAAAAGTTCGGTACCGATAGGGCCGTTAAAAATCTTTTGCTGTTGGCCCGGATCACGCACCACATAACCGGCGGTGAAGATGGAAAACTCGGGGACGATTTTTGCAATATCGGCGGCGGAAACCGTTGTTAACTCTAAGTTGCCGCGCGCCATGGCGGCGGGCTCGGCGCCTTGTTTGAAAAGACTAGCGTTCAAATTGATCTGCACATCAAACTCGCCCGGCGCGCTTTTGTCTAAGTGTTCTTTGAACACCGTCCACATCTTGGCGTGCCAGTCGTCGGGCACCGCTGGAGATGAAATACGCAACACGGTTTTGCTCTGCGCCATGGCGGGCAGACTGTGGGTCAGCACCGTCGCTGCGCCTGCGGCCATCAGGCTGCGGCGACGCAGTGCGCCGGTGGCTGCTAAATGAGGGTTTTGCATGGTCTTGTCTCCTGTGAAATTCTTTACCTATGCCACGGGCTGCGTCGAAGCGACCGCGGCGTTGACGGCCTTAGGACGCTAGCGCCTCTAGTAACTCGGTCTCGATGGCAATCTGGGTTTTATTGTGCTGCAAAGGCGCGCCATGAATCAAAAAAGTGTCTTCCACGCGCTCGCCCAGTGTCGCCACTTTGGCCAGTTGCACCACGATGCTGTGCTGCGCCAGCACGCGGGCAATCGAATAGAGCAGGCCCAGTCGGTCGCTGGCAGAAATATTGAGCAGCCAGTTTTGCGCTTTTTCATCCGGGCGCAGCGTCACGCGCGGCGCAATCGGAAAGCTTTTGACACGGCGCGATACCCGGCCTTTGCTCGGCGCGGGTAGCGGACCGACTTTGGTAATCGCTTGCGCCAAATCAGCTTCGATCATATTGGTCAGTGCCTGGTAGTGTTCTTCCATGCCCGCCGAGGTCACGACTTCAAACGTGTCCAGTGCATAACCGTTGCGGGTGGTGTGGATGCGGGCATCGACCACACTGAAAGAGGCCTGGTCGAAGTAGCCGCAAATACGTGCGAACAAGTCGGCCTGGTCTGGCGTGTAAACCAGCACTTGCAGGCCCTCGCCCACGGTAGAGCGGCGTGCACGCACCATAGGCGTTTTGGCATCCACATGGCGAGAAAGCTGTTTAGCATGCCAGGCAATATCGCTTGCTTCGTGGCGCATGAAGTAGCTCACATCCAGCGTGTCCCACAACGCTTTATGGGACTCAAAGGGCAGGGCATGCAAGGCCAGCATCACCAGGGCCTCGCGCTTGCGGCTTTCGACCTCGGCCTGTGCATCGGGCGCGCGTCCGCCCAGCGCGCGTGCGGTGTAGCGGTACAGGTCTTCCAGTAATTTGCCCTTCCAGGCGTTCCACACTTTGGGTGAGGTACCACGTATGTCGGCCACGGTCAGCAAATACAGGGCCGTGAGATTGCGCTCATTGCCCACACGCTTGGCAAATGCACTAATCACATCGATATCGCTGAGGTCAGACTTTTGCGCCACATGGCTCATGGTCAGGTGATGGGCCACCAAAAACTCGACCAGTGCGGTGTCTTGTGCCCCTATGCCGTGCAGTTTGCAAAAGCGCCGCGCCTCCAAGCAACCTAATTCGGAATGGTCGCCACCGCGCCCTTTGGCGATGTCGTGGAACAAAGCCGCGATGTACAGCACCCAAGGCTTGTCCCAGCCCGCCGCCAGTTGCGAGCACAGCGGGTATTCATGCGCATGCTCCACCACAAAAAAGCGGCGCACATTGCGCAGCACTGTCAAGATGTGCTGGTCCACGGTATAGACGTGGAATAAGTCGTGCTGCATTTGTCCGACGATGCGTCGAAACACCCACAGGTAGCGGCCCAGAACCGAGGTCTGGTTCATCAACCGCATGGCGTGGGTGATGCCTTGGGGCTGCATCAATATGTGGCGGAAGGTGTCGCGGTTGACCGGGTCACGCCTGAAGGCTCCGTCCATCAGGGCGCGCGCGTTGTAGAGCGCGCGCAGCGTGCGGGACGACAAGCCTTTAACGCCCACGGTTTGCTGGTAAAGCAAAAAGGTTTCCAAAATCGCGTGCGGCTGGCGGTGGTACACATCGTCGCTGGCCACATCGAGCATGCCGGCTTTGTCGTTAAAGCGTTCGTTGATGGGGCGCAGGCTGTGAGTGGAGGGGTTGAGCCGCTCCTCGATATTCATCAGCAAAATTTGATTGAGCTGCGAGACCGCTTTGGCGGCCCAGTAATAGCGCTTCATAAGCGCCTCGCTGGCGCGCGTGAGCGCCCGGCCTTCGCCGCCGCTGTTAGCGTAGCCAAAGCTGTGGGCCACGGCAGTTTGCAGGTCAAACACCAGCCGGTCTTCGCGCCGGTGCGCGGCCACATGCAGGCGCACCCGGATCAAAAACAACAGTGCCTGGTTGCGCTCAATGTGCTGGATTTCCAGCGCGGTGGCCAGGCCGCTGGCTTGCAGCTCCTGCCAGTTAGCGCCCAGCTGCGCGGCTTTGGCCACCCACATAATCGCTTGCAAATCGCGAATGCCGCCGGGCGACTCTTTGCAATTGGGCTCGAGCGCGTAGGGCGTATCTTCAAATTTTGTGTGGCGCTGGCGCAGCTCTAGGGTCTTGGCGACAAAAAACGCACGCGGGTCCAGCGCAGTCATGAAGGCGGTTTTGAACGCTGCCGCCAGCGCCGGGTCGCCGGTAATGCAGCGGCTCTCTAACAAGGCGGTTTGCACCGTTACGTCTTTGGCCGCTTCGCTGAGGCACTCGGATAGCGTGCGCACGCTGGAGCCGATTTCCAAGCCCGCATCCCAGCAGTTGCCGATAAAGGCTTCGATGCGCCGGGCGCGCTCCGGGTCGGGGCTCAGGTCTGCCTCATCCGGCAGCAGCACCAGCACATCAACGTCTGAGTAGGGAAACAACTCGCCCCGGCCATAACCGCCTACGGCCAACAGCGCACAAGGCGTACCGAGCCCGGCCTGATTCCAGAGTTGAATAAGTAAGGTATCGGCTTGGCCCGCCAACTGATGCAGCACCTTGTGCACACTGCGGGCTGAAAAACCAGGGGTCTGCACCCGCGCTAATAAAGCCTCTTTGCCGCTGCGATAGGCGGCGCGCAGGGCTTGCAATTCGCTCATGGCATGCGCTGCCCGCTGGCCGCCGCGCTCAGGCGGGCTGCGACTGCGCGGCAGTCACAAAGGCCGGTGTGGCCGGGCTGCCCGCCGACAGGGTCAGCACTTCATAACCAACGGGCGTGACCAGCACAGTGTGTTCCCATTGCGCCGACAAAGAGCGGTCTTGGGTAACGATGGTCCAGCCGTCTTTTTCCGGGCCGTCTTTGATCTCTTTGCGTCCGGCGTTGATCATGGGCTCGATGGTGAAGGTCATGCCCTCTACCAACTTTTCTAAAGTGCCGGGGCGGCCATAGTGCAGCACTTGCGGCTCCTCATGGAACACACGGCCAATGCCGTGGCCGCAAAACTCGCGCACTACGCTAAAGCCTTGGCCCTCGGCAAACTTTTGGATGGCATACCCGATATCGCCCAAGTGGATGCCGGGCCGCACCATTTTGATGCCGTGCCACATCGCGTCATAGGTAATAGCGCACAGGCGTTTTGCGGCGATGGAGACTTCGCCCACCATGAACATGCGGCTGGTATCTCCGTGCCAGCCGTCTTTGATGACGGTGACATCGATATTGACGATATCGCCCTTTTTCAAAACTTTATCACTGGGGATGCCATGGCAGACCTGGTGGTTGACCGAGGTGCAGATGGATTTTGGGTAGGGCGTGTTGCCGCCACCTCTGTAATTAAGCGGCGCCGGTATGCCGCCTTGCACATCGACGATGTAGTTATGCGCAAGTTGGTCCAGCGCATTGGTGGTTACACCTGCTTGCACAAACGGCGTCAGGTAGTCCAGCACTTCGGAAGCCAGCTTGCCGGCGACCCGCATGCCAGCAATACCGGCGGCGTCTTTATAGGTGATCGTCATGGGGCCGGATTATCCCACCGGGCTTATTCTTGCTCGAGGAAGCGCTGGGCATCGAGCGCGGCCATGCAGCCGGTGCCCGCGCTGGTGATCGCCTGGCGGTACACATGGTCTTGCACGTCGCCTGCGGCAAACACGCCGGGCACGCTGGTCATGGTTGCAAAGCCTTTGAGGCCGCTTTGCGTCACGATATAGCCGTTTTCCATGTCCAACTTGCCCTGGAAGATGTCGGTATTGGGCGAGTGGCCGATGGCAATAAAGCAACCTTGCAGCGCCAGGTCCTGGGTGCTGCCGTCCACCGTGCTGCGCAAGCGGATGCCGGTGACGCCGGAAGCATCGCCGAGCACTTCGTCCAGCGTTTGGAAGGTTTTGAGTTCGATCTTGCCAGCGGCGACTTTTTCCATTAGCTTATCTACCAGAATCGGCTCGGCTTTGAATTTGTCGCGGCGGTGCACTAGATAGACCTTGCTGGCGATGTTGGACAAATAAAGCGCCTCTTCCACGGCGGTGTTACCGCCGCCGATCACACAGCACAGCTGGTCGCGGTAGAAAAAACCGTCGCAAGTCGCGCAGCCTGACACGCCACGTCCCATAAAGGCGGTTTCCGAGGGCAGGCCCAGGTACTTGGCCGATGCGCCAGTGGCGACGATGAGCGCGTCGCAGGTGTAGCTTTTGTCATCGCCCTTGAGGGTAAAGGGGCGCTGGCTTAGGTCCACGCTGCTGATGTGGTCAAAAATCACCTCCGTTTTAAAGCGCTCGGCGTGTTCCAAAAAGCGCTGCATCAGATCCGGGCCTTGCACGCCCTGGGCGTCTGCGGGCCAGTTGTCCACGTCGGTGGTGGTCATAAGCTGGCCGCCTTGGGCCATGCCAGTGATCAGCACCGGATTGAGGTTGGCACGGGCCGCATAGACGGCGGCGGTATAGCCGGCAGGGCCAGAGCCCAAAATCAGGACGCGGGCGTGGGGGGCAGTAGTCATAGGGGAAGTTAGCGCAGTGCAGTCAAGGTAGGAAGGAGGGCGCAAGCGGCCAGGCCTGGCGCCTGGAGGGACTTGCAATGAGCGGGCGCGGCAGGCCGCGCGAACCCTTATTTTACGAAGCCCGCCGCAGTGCCCCGGCTGCTGGTGTGGGTTAAGCTTCGGACTTACAGCGTCCGCCCTGCGGAAAAGGCTATTTCACAGAACCCATGACGTATTCACTGCACACGCTCCACGCTGACACCCTCGAAGAAGCCCCCGAGCCCTCCGGATGGGCTCGTTTTGCCCGTGAAATCGTCTTGTTTCTCGGTTTTTTCGTGCTGGCTTTTTTGCTGCTGGCCTTTGCCAGCTATGCGCCCCAGGACGCGGGCTGGACTACTTCGGGCGCTGGTGGCGCCGTTGTGAACCGGGCCGGTCGCCTGGGTGCTTTGCTGGCGGATTTGGGTTATTTTCTGCTGGGCTACTCGGTTTGGTGGTGTCTGGCGCTAGCCGGGCTGGCCTGGGGGCGCCTGGCCATGCGGCGATTGAAGGGCGAGGACGGCTCGCCGCCCTATGTCAAGTTGGACGCGGGCAGCCCTTTGTGGCTTCGCCATCCGCAGGTGGTTTTGTGGGCCGGCCTAGCCCTGCTGCTGGTGTCGAGCACCGTATTGGAATACACCCGTTTGTACCGCCTGGAGTCGCATTTGCCAGGCTATAGCGGCGGCGTGCTGGGCTTTATGTTGGGTACGCAAGCGGTGGGCGCGCTGGGCTTTGTGGGCTCGGGCCTGCTGGCTATTGGAGCGGGCTTGCTGGGTTGTGCCTGGGCTTTTCGGTTTTCATGGTTGCATAGTGCCGAAACCCTGGGCGGCTGGCTGGATGCGCGCTGGGAGTCTTTCCAAGAGCGCCGCGCCTTGGCGCAGGACCTGGAAATGGGCCAGCAGGCTTTGCGCGAGCGCGAGGTGTCTTTGCATCCCGAGGGGCCGCCCATGGCCGCAAACGTATCTGGCGCATCGGCCCAGGATGATGCACCGGACATCGCGCCCCTGATGGCGCCCACCGTATTTGCAGAGCCGCGCGTGCCGGTAGAGACGCAGCGCATGGTGGAAGTGCCCAAGAGCACCCGGGTGGCCAAAGAGCGGCAAAAGCCTTTATTTGCCGAAATGCCCGACAGCAAACTGCCGCAGGTGGCTTTACTGGACGAAGCCTTGCTGCGCCAGGAAACCGTGTCCAACGAAACGTTGGAAATGACCAGCCGCATGATTGAGAAAAAGCTCAAGGACTTTGGCGTGGAAGTGCGGGTGGTGCTGGCCCAGCCCGGCCCGGTGATTACGCGCTATGAAATCGAACCGGCTACCGGCGTCAAGGGTTCGCAAATTGTGGGCCTGGCCAAAGACCTGGCTCGCAGCCTGAGTCTGGTGTCCATCCGCGTGGTGGAAACCATCCCCGGCAAAAACTATATGGCGCTGGAGTTGCCCAACGCCAAACGCCAGTCCATCCGCCTTTCCGAGATATTGGGCTCGCAGGTCTATAACGAAGGCAAATCCATGCTGACCATGGGCTTGGGCAAAGACATTGTGGGCAACCCCATCGTTGCCGACCTGGCCAAGATGCCGCATGTGTTGGTGGCCGGTACCACCGGTTCGGGTAAATCGGTGGGTATCAATGCCATGATTTTGAGCCTTTTGTACAAGGCCGAAGCACGCGATGTGCGCCTGTTGATGATCGACCCCAAGATGCTGGAAATGTCGGTGTACGAAGGAATTCCGCATTTGCTCGCACCCGTGGTGACGGATATGCGCCAGGCCGCGCATGGGCTGAACTGGTGCGTGGGCGAAATGGAAAAGCGCTACAAGCTGATGAGCAAAATGGGTGTGCGTAATCTGGCTGGTTTTAATGCCAAGCTCGACGAGGCCAAAGCGCAAGGCACCTTTGTGTACAACCCCTTTAGCCTGACCCCCGAAGACCCGGAGCCGCTGGACCGGCTGCCGCATATCGTGGTGGTGATTGACGAGTTGGCCGACCTGATGATGGTGGTGGGCAAGAAAATCGAAGAGTTGATCGCCCGTTTGGCCCAGAAAGCGCGCGCTGCCGGCATCCATTTGATTTTGGCGACCCAGCGTCCTAGTGTGGATGTGATTACCGGCCTGATTAAGGCCAATATCCCCACCCGTATTGCCTTTCAGGTCAGCAGCAAAATTGACAGTCGCACTATCCTGGACCAAATGGGCGCCGAGGCCTTACTAGGTATGGGCGACATGCTTTATATGCCCAGTGGCACGGGCTTGCCGATTCGCGTGCACGGCGCTTTTGTTAGTGACGAGGAAGTGCACCGTGTAGTG
>CANJXV010000093.1 GCA_947478935.1 Comamonadaceae bacterium | reverse complement strand
GCTCATTTTGACGTTGGCGATGTCCACACCGCTGCCGTCAGATTTAACGCGGACTTTGACGTTGTAGTCCACCACGCGCTTGACCGGAACCAACACTTTCATACACACCACTCCAGAGGTAAATAAATGAACAACTTGCTATGGCTTGCGCCCAAGCTGCGGGGCAACCTAAGATTCTATGCGCCGCCCTGATTCACATTGCTTACAAGCAGTCTGCCAAGGCTTGATTGGAAAAAAGAACGACCGTGCTTTTTTTATTATAAAGGTCGCTTTATAGAGGTCCGTCGCTTTACCCACAGCGGGGTAGGCCATTGCTAGGGTAGCCTTGCTTTTCCAAACTGCAAGACCCCATCGGCCAATGCGCTCCAGCGCAGGGCCAACAGGTCGCGCACGTAGTTCTGATATAGACGCCAGGGCTTTTTACTACCCTGTTTGGGAAAGCGGTCCATGGCGCGCTGGAAATATCCGGAGCTAAAGTCCACCCAGGGTTCGGGCTGCACCGTGGCGTCGTTCAATTGCGGCCAGACGCTATCAAGCCCTTTGCGGCGCATATGGCGCAATAGACGCAACACATACTGCCCGGTCAGATCGCTTTTGAGCGTCCAAGAGGCATTGGTGTAGCCAAAAACATAAGCGAAATTGGGTACACCATTGAGCATCATGCCTTTGTAGCTCAGGCATTGGGCGACCTTCAGCGGCACACCATCGACGGAAATCTCCATTCCGCCAAAGCCCAGCAGATCGAGCCCGGTGGCGGTGACGATGACATCGGCGCGCAGGAACTCGCCGCTTTTCAAACGTATGCCCTGGGGTTCAATCATTTCAATCGTATCGGTCACCATGTGCGCACGGCCCCGGCTGATGGCGTCAAACAAGTCCGCATCGGGCACCAGGCAAATACGCTGGTCCCAGGGTTGGTACGTCGGGGTGAAATGCGGGTCCATCGGATAACCCGCCGGCAAAGCCTGGGCCGCACCTTGCAGGATGCGGGCTTTGGCCAATTCAGGTTTTCGCCGCGCTAGCGTGAAAAAAAACAAACCCGTCAGGACATTTTTCCAGCGTGTCAGTGCATAGGCCCATGTAGGTGGCAGGACGCGGCGCAACCCATCAGCGATCGCATCGCGGCTAGGCCGTGCCACGACATAGGTGGGCGAGCGCTGCAATAAAGTCACCTGAGCCGCTAGCTTAGCCATCTCGGGCACCAGCGTCATGGCGGTGGCGCCGCTGCCTATGACCACCACTTGTTGGCCGCGGTAATCCAAGTCTTGCGGCCAATGCTGCGGGTGCACCACCCGGCCCTTGAAACTGTCCATGCCGGGGAAGGCCGGCGTGTAGCCATGTGCGTAGTTGTAATAGCCACTGCACATCAGCAAAAAGCGGCATTGAACCTGGATCACCGCGTCGTCGGCCAGCCGCTTTACCGCGACATGCCAACGCGCTTGGGCGCTATCCCACTGGGCAGTTACCACCTTGTGCCCAAAGCGGATCAGCGGCAGCACCCCAAACTCTTGCGCGGTCTCTTGCACGTACTGCAAGATGGACGGTCCATCGGCAATCGCCTTGGCCCCGGTCCAGGGTTTGAAAGAATAGCCCAAGGTATGCATATCCGAATCCGAACGGATGCCGGGGTAGCGGAACAAATCCCAGGTGCCGCCCAAGCGCTCGCGCGCTTCCAAAATCAAAACCGATTGCTGCGGCAAGCCTTGAAGCAGATGCACCGCACTGCCGATACCGGACAGACCGGCACCCACAATCAAGGTATCGACCGGCTCGATACTCATGCCGCAAATACCCGCGAGAAACGACCCATGGACGACCAATAGACGTCGCCGTTCCAGCCCACGCTGGGAAATACCACGCCTTGCGTAATGCCGCCCACACGCACCCGGCCCTGTTCGGCGCCGCTTGCTATGTCGAGCAACACTACCTCTTCGCCCCAACGTCGGTAGTCATTGACCAAGACCTGCCCACGCTCAGGAAACAAAACCATGTGGCTGGCCACGCCAAAATCTGTCTTGTGCCAAAGGGGCTGCAAGTCCTGCGCTGCGTCTCCATAACGCCAAGCGCGCAAAAAGCGATTGGCAGAGTCATAGCCCAGCACGATGCGCCGCTGCACATCGAGCAAGGGCGGGTTGGTAATGCTGCCGCCGGCCAGGCCGCTCACATCCCAGGCCGCATGATCGCTGCTGTCGGCCAGCGACACGCGCAGCAGTCGGTTGGCTGTGCGGCTGACGCCCGCACCCTGCATATTGATGCGGTAGCGGTGATGGCCGTTGTCCATGAACCAGGCACTGTGCCCGTCAATTACCACATCCCAGCCATAGCTTTGCGCGCTGTTGCCGATGTAGTCCCAACGCCAATGCGGATCCAAGCTAAGCGTCTGCGTTTGTTCTTCCCAATGCAGCCGGAAAATAGAACGCACGCCAACGACATAAACCGTGTTGCCGACCGCACTTAAGCGCGCAATCGACGGCTCTGGGCAGAGCACATCGGCACACACCGATTGCAGGCCCTCGGGGTCTAGCACGGTCAATTGGGCCACTTGGTTTTCGGACAAATTTTTGGTGACGATGAGGCCGTTATCCAGAATCACGAAAGAGTTGTACGGTTGGTTCACCGGCAGCCTACGGCTTTGTTTTAGCGCGCAATGCCGATCGAGCCGGTGCGCATAGCGACCATAGACCACATACAAATCGCCATTGCGATGGACAGCCATACCACCGGGCCACATAGGGCCGCCGGGCAGGCGGCGCGAGCTTTCTAAGGCTTTGAGCGTGATGGGGTCAATACGCTCGACGCAAGATGTGGTGGGCAATCCGAAGTTGGCGCGCAGTGCCGAGTGGGTGAGCAAATACACCTGGCCGGGGTCACCCAGCACGGTCATGGTCGATAGCGTAGTGTTGCGGCTGGTGCTACGCAAACGCTGACCCGCAAGCAGGCGCAAGCCACTTGCCAGGCTTGCCGTTTGCAAGCGCGCGGGGCCTGCATCCTCGGCGGGCCATGGACTGGCGTAATAGCCAGCACTCATAGGCGGCGCTTACGTTTGCGCAGCAGTAGCCACACCGGTAGCAACACCATCACAACCAAAATCAAGGCCATAGTCTTGCCATGCACTGGCAACCAGTAACGCCAAAAGCCATTGATCATCACTTGCTTTTGCGGGCTGTAATCGGGCGGCATCTCCAGCACCTGGTTGGCCTTGGCCCAAACGGCAAAGTCTTCTTGCATCGCGGCAAATTCCTGGGGCAGTTGCGCGCTCAGGTCTTGCGCTTCGCCCGGGTCTTTGCTCAGATCGTAGAGCCGCCATACGCCATCGCCCAGCGGCGGCAAATTGCGCAGCAATTTCAAATTGCCTTTGAACAAGGCCGAATTGCCCGACAACTCGTAGCCCAGGGTTTGTTCGGGCTTGCGCACTGTCGTCGCTGTACCTTGCAAAAGCGGCAGCAAACTCACTCCGGTCAGCGATTCAACGGGAGCACCTTTGTATTGCCCGGCATGCTGTGGCACTTGCGCAATATCGAGCAGCGTGGGCATGATATCGGTGACGTGGGTTAATGCGTTTTCAATTTGGTTGGCGCGGCGCACCGGCGGCCCAGCCATCAGCATGGGAGTACGGATACCGCCCTCACCGGCCCAAAATTTATAGGTGTACAGCGGACTGGCCGAAGCACTGGCCCAGCCGGGGCCAGGTATGCCGTAGGTGCCTTTTGCGCCCAGGGTTTCGGTGTCTTGTTTGTAGTTGAAAACTAGCCAAGGCTGCGCCTCGTGGTAGTCCGAACCTTCGGGGCCGTTATCCGACAAAAACAAAAACACAGTGTTGTCGTATTGCCCGGTTTTTTTCAGGTGGTCCACCAAACGGCCCACATGCAAATCCATGGCTTCGGCCATCGCGGCGTAGACCTCCATCTGGCGCTCCATGTGCAAGCGCTCTTTTTCGGACAATGCTTTCCAGTCGTCGGTGGTGGACATAGTCGTCATACGCGTGCTGGCAGGCACTAGGCCTAATGCAATTTGTTTTGCTAGGCGCCGCTCGCGCAAAGCAGTCCAGCCCTCGCGGTAGCGGCCTTTGTATTTGGCGATCAATTCTTTGGGCGCTTGCACCGGAACATGGTTAGCCTGGAAACCGACATAGGCAAAAAAAGGCTGGTCTTTGCGCGCATCCGCATCCATGTAATCGATGGTGCGGTCCACAAAATACTGCGAGGAATAAAACTCGGCCGGCATCTTGGCACGCTGCCCGTCTTCAAACCAATAAACCTCGGGCAAGTGCGGAAGGTATTGCTTATTGGGCTCCCAGTTGTCCGAGCCTGTATCGCCCTGAACAATCGATTTGTCAAAGCCGCGCTGGTTGGGCAGGTTGTAGGGCTCGGAGCCAACGTTCCACTTACCTGCGATATAGGTGCGGTAGCCACTGTCCTGCAAGAGAGAGGCCACGGTCACCACATTGCGCGTTAACGAGCCCTGGTAGCCGGGTTTGCCTAAGTGCTCGTTAGGCATGGCTTCGCGCAAATTGCCTACGCCGTTGCGGTGGTTGTCCACGCCGGTCAGCAACATCGAGCGTGTTGGCGAGCAAGAGGCCGCCACATGGAAATTGGAAAAACGCAACCCGGCATGGGCCAGCGCATTGAGATGCGGCGTATCGATTTCGCCGCCGAACGCGCCCAGATCAGAAAAGCCCCAGTCGTCGGCCAGCAGCACCACGATGTTGGGGCGCTTAGGCGCAGCAGCAATGGCCGCAGTGCTTGACGCCGCATTGGGCGACACTGGAAACGCCAGCACGCCCAGCAAAGCCAACAGACTAAGACGCGCGCCCGGCCATTGATGTATCGACATTCCAATCATCTCCTTCTTACATTGCATAGCGCTTGAGGCACGGCGAGCCAGCAAGCCCAAATCCATCGGGCAATGTAGCACGCGCCTGTATCCCTTTAGCACCTGCGCTGTCAAGCAAAGCACACCCTGCCGCCACGCGGCCAAAACCGGTCGCGTTCGCCATGAGACACCTATTTCGCTTGGGTGACAATCAGGCTTTTTTGGGGAAGCTCCGAACCACATGCCCAGCCACGTCACGCCTCGCAAAATCGATAGTGCAGTTGCTGCCGAGAAAACGCTAGCTTCCCGCCTGGGCCGGGACGATTGGCTGGACGCGGCGTTTCGCGCCGCCGTGGAGCATGGCTTTGACGGTGTGCGGGTGCTGACCTTGGCAGAAACCTTGCAGGTCACGCGGGGCAGCTTTTACTGGCACTTTAAAGACCATGCGACTTTGATCGAGGCCCTGGTAGAACGCTGGCAGTCGCGTGAGTTGGAAGCGCACCAGCGGCTAGAGCAAGCCGGCAGCGACGACCCGGCCAAAGCGCTGGAAATACTGCTGGACCAGGCCCTGGCCCATGGCGGCGATGAACTGGACAATATGCGCTTTGAACTGGCCTTGCGCTCCCTGGGCCGACGCGATGCACACGTGGCAAGCCTGATGCGCAGTATGGACGAGTTGCGCATTGCCTTGTTCAAACGCAAATTCATGCGCTTGGTGCAGGACGACAAAACCGCGGCTGAGTTAGCCACTTTGTTTTACCTGTCGGTCGTGGGTAGTTTCCACGCCTTGATTCAGCCACAAATGCCAAGCGCCAGTAAACAGTTTTTTCTGGACATCATCGCCAAATACCTGGTGCATAAGCAAAGCCGCTAAGGCCGCACGCGGCCTTCAAGGACCAGGCGCTTGCAAGATAGTGCGAAAGCCTAAATGGCCGACGGCTAAATCATCCTCTTGCGCTTGTCGCGCACCGGGTCGGTAGCGCATGCAGTAATTGGGTGCGCATAAAAATGACCCGCCTTTAATCACATGGCTTGCTGCTGCGCCGCCCGCAGTCCGCAGGCCGGCGTAGTCCGCCGTTTCAACTTCAGGCGCTAGGCTGTTGTGGTCTGGCAAGTAAAGGTCGCGGGTGATTTCCCACACATTGCCCAACATATCAAACAAGCCCAGCGCATTGGGCGCATAGCAGCCCACCGGCGCCAGCCCGACAAAGCCATCCTCCGCTGAATTGCGCACTGGAAACAAACCTTGCCAGGTATTGGCCTGGGCAGGCTGCGCGTGTTCAGTTTCCGTAGGCGATGCGGCTGCGCGAGCAGCCCATTCCCACTGCGCCTCGCTAGGCAAAGCCCGTCCGGCCCATTGGGCATAGGCCTGGGCATCACGAAACGTCAGGTTGACAACTGGGAATGCGCCGCGTCCTTCAATCGAGGTTTTTTGCCCAGCGGGGTGGCGCCAGTTAGCGCCTGGCAAGTAACGCCACCACTGCGCCGGGTTGCCACCGCCCACCAGGTCGTTGGGGCTGATAAAGACGACGGCGCCGGGCAGGCGTAGATCTGGCGGAAGTTCGGGATGCACCTTGGCATCCACCGCCTGCTCTGCCACCGTGACATATCCGGTCGCATGCACAAAGGCCGCAAACTGCGCATTGGTCACTTCGGTGCGGTCCATCCAAAAACCCTTTACCACCACGCTACGCACCGGTAACTCTTCGCGATAAACGCTATCGCCCAGTTGCAGCATACCGCCGGGCACCCAGACCATGCCCGGGTGCGCTGCCGATGGCGACTGCGCGGGCAAGGCGCATTGCAAGGGTTCTTGGCGTGCGTGCCCTTGTGCTTTATCGGCCGACCACCACAGCCAGGCGGCCAGCGCTAGCAAGAGCGCGGCAAGCGATACCAGCAAGCGTTTGGAGGTCATGATGTTCTGAAACATGGAACTGCGCAGGGACTAAAAGGGATTGTCCCGCAAGCCTAGGCGTTGCCTGCAGACTTTACAGGCGCGCGTGGATCAGGTCCCCAATGCCGGTTGTCTGCAATATAACTTCGGCGTGCACGCGGTCAGCGGTATCCAGCGAGGCAAACTCGTCGCGCAACCAGCGCAGGCATTTGCCTTGGTAAGTGACCGTGCCCTGCTCCCACAGGCCGTGGGGCAGTTGGACGCTTAATTGTTTTTCACCACGCAACAAAGCGCGGGCATTGGCCAGCATCACAGGTACGTAAGCCTGCGCCAATTCGGCCAATAAGGCCATCAGGCTAGCCGGTAGGTGGGCCGCGTCCAGCCAGGCACCGTCCTGCACCTCCAAGCCCGACAAATCTTCCATCCAGCCAGTCCAGGCAAAAGTGCGCGGCGCGTGCTGCACGGCCAAGTCCATAGACGTGGGGTCGAACAAAGCCAGTTGCGACAATTGCCCATACATTGCAAAGTCGCTGGCGCCTGGTCTTGCGCCCATCAAAAACGCGTGCTGCGAAAAATGCGCGTCCAGCAGCCCCAACAGCCGCACATAGCCCGATTCAATCAAAGGCGCGGTAGTTGGGTTAGACCCGATCACGGGCAACCTATCGATTTGCCGTTTTGAAAAAAATGCTTTGCTTGCGGCATAGATTTTTTCATCCATCTGCAAACCGCCCCAATGCAGGGGAATCGTCTTACTGGCGCGGTCGATATCGGGTGCAAATTTCCAGCGGTAATGGAACATGCACTTGGTGACCCACTCATCGGCAAAGTCTTCGAGCAAAGAGTCGAAAAAGGCCAGCACCGCGTTCTGCGGCCTGGCCGCGCGCCCTGGCACTTCATGCTCGAGACGGCGCAGCAGCGGCGTCGAATCGGTCACCGCTTGCAACTGCCCTTGGGCATCATGCAGATAAAACGTGGGTAGCAATTCGATCTGCGGCTTGGGCATGCCCGCGCGGTCTGCCGCCTCGCCGACCAAGTAGCGGTAAGTAATGTGGCGATAGCGCATCAGCGCCATCATCTTGCGGGTGTAGGGCGAGCCAGGTGCGCCTTTGAAAACCAGGGGCACCTGCATGGCCTGAGCGCTCGTTTATGCCACCGTGGTCGGCATTGCGGTTACGGCTTTAACGGGCGTGAAAAAGCGCGTGTTGTCGCGTAGCCAGGCTTGCGAGTTGCTAGCGTCGTGTTGCTCGGGGTGAAAGTCCGGACGCAAATAATCTCGCCACATCGATACGTTGCTGCGGAACAAACCATCACGCGCAAGCAGCAACCGCCAGGCACTGCGCCAGGTACTGCGTTGAAACAAGCTGCCGTCATGCCATAAATTGCGCACTGTCTGGCGCATCACATCCATCGTAAAAATCCAGCTCACTACTTTGAAGGTACGCACCCGCCATTTATGACTTCCACCGGCGGCTTGGTAAATATTGAAAGCGGTGCTGCGGTGTTCGGACTCTTCGGAGGCATGCCACTTCCACAATGTGGCCAGGCGCTCTTCTGCACCCTCAAAGGCCTCGGGGTGGCGCAGCGTCCAGTCGGCAAACATAGCGGTGAAGTGTTCGGTGGCTGCGGTGACCGCCAGGTGGATGCGGGGGTCTAAGTGTTCGGCTTTTTTGGCACGCTTGGCAGCGCGTACTTCAATCTCGTTGACAAAGCCCTGGCGCGCGAGCTGCGCGTTGAAGAGTTCGTGGATGCGCCGGTGCGTGGCCTCTTGGCCAACAAAGCCCTGCACTTCTTTGGCGTATTTTTCTTGCTCAGCCGGGGGCAGTGCTTTGAAGCAAGCGCGCACCGAGTCCATGAAATACTGCTCGCCCCAAGGAAAGCTCATGGACAAGGCATTGAAAAAAGCCGAACGAAAGGCATCGCCCCCATTCCAGCGCTGATCGAACGGAGTCGTCAGATCCACCAGCAATCGCCTTACTACTAAATCGGTCATACAACACTTTCTTCCATAACTAAATTTTTAACTTCGCGCAGCTCACGCCGCAAAACTTTGCCCACATTGCTTTTGGGCAATTGGCTATCAAACACT
>CANJXV010000092.1 GCA_947478935.1 Comamonadaceae bacterium | reverse complement strand
GGACTTGTTAGCGACCTTGGCTTAATCGCCGATCTCGGCAATCATCTCGATTTCGACACAAGCCCCCAGCGGGATTTGCGCTACGCCAAAGGCGCTGCGGGCGTGGGCGCCGCGTTCGCCAAAGACTTGGCCCAGCAATTCGCTGGCGCCGTTGGTCACCAAGTGCTGCTCGGTGTAGCTGCCGGTGGAATTAACCAGCGACATGAGCTTGACGATGCGCTTGACGCGGTTAAGGTCGCCCACGGCGGCGTGCAGCGTGCCCATCAGGTCGATGGCAATCGCACGCGCGGCTTGTTGGCCTTGGGCAGTTTGCATGTTGGCGCCCAATTGGCCGACCCATGGTTTGCCGTCTTTTTTGGCGATATGGCCGCTGATGAACACCAGATTGCCGGTCTGCACAAATGGGACATAGGCCGCAGCCGGTGTGGCCACGGGCGGCAAGCTGATCTGTAAATCTTTTAAGGTGTCATAAACATTCATAAGGTGGCGTCCTTCAAAGTGCCGCGGGGGCAGGCAGGGGTTGGTAATTTCAGCCCGCTTTGGGCCCTGCCAAGGTCGGCAGGCGCAAGCGAGCCCAAGCGCATTGTCGCCCACTGTGCCAACGCATAACGCTTTAAGATATTTGAATGAATAAGCCGCACAGCAGCGAAGCGCCGGCCAACGCGCAGGGATGGATGATGGCCGCGGCCCTGGTGGCAGGCGCAGCCCTGCAATTGCAACAAAACGCTTTGTGGCCACTGGCGCACTACGCGTGCGCGGGACTTACGGCGCTAGGGTGCTTGTTGTTTCGCTATGCACGTTGGCGCGGCGGACGGAAAACTTTTGGGCGCGATGTGTCGGCCCTTCGCGGGTTGGTGGCCTCTGGCTTGCTGCTAGGGCTTTGCGCGCTTGTGGGTTTTGCTTGGACCGGCGGGCGCGCCGCTTGGTTTGATACTCAGCGGCTGGACCCGACGCTGGAAGGCCGCGATGTACAAATCGTTGGCGTAGTGCGCGAAATGACACATAGCAACCCCATGGGTTTGCGCTTTCGCCTGGAGCTGGAATCGGCCGTGCAAGATGGGCAGGTGGTGCGCCTGCCGCCGCGTATTGACCTGGGCTGGTACCGGGGCATGGCACCGCGCAGCGCACCGACCGACCTGAGCGAATGGGATTTGCAAAAACAGCCCCAGGCCATGGCGCCGGGCGAGCGCTGGAGCATGACGGTGCGCATCAAAGCCCCGCACGGCAGCTTAAATTTTCAGGGTTTTGACTACGAGTTGTGGTTGTGGGAGCAGGGCGTGCAAGCCACCGGCTATGTGCGCGCCGGCACGCGCGACGCGCCGCCGCAGCGCGTTGAGGCCACGCAGCGCTACCCGGTGGAGCGCTGGCGCCAGGGTTTGCGCGAGCGCATTTTTGCAGTCGTGCCCGAACCAGGCCAAGCCGCTTTGCTTGCGGCCTTGGTAGTAGGCGATCAGTCGGCGCTGGACCAGCAGCAGTGGGCACTTTTTCGGGCCACCGGGGTGGCGCATCTGGTCAGTATTTCGGGGCTGCATATCACCATGTTTGCCTGGGCGGCGCGTTGGCTGATTGGCTGGCTGTGGCGGCGCTCGCAGCGTCTGTGTTTGTGGTGGCCCGCGCCATCGGCGGCCTGGGCTGGGGGCTTGCTGGTGGCCTGTGCGTATGCAGTTTTTTCGGGCTGGGCAATTCCTGCGCAGCGCACCTGCATCATGCTGGCCTGGGTAACGCTGTTGCGCTTGTCAGGCGCGCGCTGGCCCTGGCCATTTGTATGGCTATTGGCTTTGCTGCTCGTCGTGGCCTATGACCCCTGGTCGCTTTTGCAGGCCGGTTTTTGGTTGAGTTTTGTGGCCGTGGCAGTTTTATTTGCCAGCGATGACCCTACGCCAATTCGCCAGGACACTTCTCAAACTCCGGTGGGAATGGCCCCCCGGCGACAGCATGGTGAAGTCACGCCTGCGCCCGGCAGACAGCGTGCCTTGCGCTGGCCATGGCAGCCGCGCAGCGATGAAAGTCAGCATGTGCAGGACCCACGCGATGACTTGTTTGCCCATGAAGCGCAGCCGCAGCCCGCGCCGGACAATCTTGCGCGCTTGCATGCTTGGCTTATGCCGGCTTTGCAAGCGGTGCGTGCGCTGGTGCGGGAGCAGGGCCTCATCACTTTGGCATTGGCGCCTTTGAGCATTGTTTTGTTCGGCCAGGTGTCGCTGGTGGGTTTGCTGGCCAATCTGCTGGCCGTACCCTGGGTAACTTTGGTGATTACGCCACTGGCTTTAGCCGGGGTAGTGCTCGAGCCGCTATGGCATTGGGCGGCGGCGGCCTCGGCCTGGTGGATGACACTGGTGCAAACCATGGCAGGCTGGCCTGTGGCGGTGCTGTCCTTGCCGGTGCCGCCGTGGTGGCTAGCGCTGCCTGCGGGGCTTGGCGCGATGGTGCTGGCCTTGCCCTTGCCCTGGAATTTGCGTTGCATGGGTATGCCGTTGCTTTTGGCATTGGGCGTGTGGCGCCCGCCTGTGCCACCGCTAGGCCAGTTCGAGCTGATTGCCGCCGACATCGGTCAGGGTAATGCAGTGCTGGTGCGCACGCACAAACACACGTTGCTTTATGACGCCGGGCCGCGATACAGCCTGGATAGCGATGCCGGTCAGCGCGTCATCGTGCCGATGCTGCAAGCGGGCGTCACGCGCCTAGACCGCCTCATGCTCAGCCACCGCGACAGTGACCACGTGGGCGGCGCAGCCAGCGTGCTGGCGATACATCCGCATGCCGATGTGTGGAGTTCGCTCGAGGCCGGGCATGTCTTGCTGCAAGGGCGCGAAAGCACACGCTGCCAAGCCGGCCAAAGCTGGAACTGGGACGGCGTACGCTTTAGCGTGCTGCACCCCGCCCCAGAGGTTTATAGCGCGCAGATGGTGCCCAGACCGAATACATTGTCCTGCGTGTTGCGTGTGCAAGCGGGGGCGGGGTCGCAGGTGACGAGCGATGCGACCCAAGTGATGGTGCAAGGCGCGGTACCCGACAATGACTTGCAAGACAAGCGAGCCGAGAACAAAACCGCACAAGCCTTCGACCAAGCTGGCAGGACCCATCGCAGTGCCCTACTGGTAGGCGATATAGAGAAGGCGCAGGAATCACAGTTACTTGAGCGTGCCGCCGCCGATCCATGGCATGCCGCACTGGTCGCTGACCTGCTGCTGGTGCCCCACCACGGCAGCAAAACATCCAGCAGTGCAGAGTTTTTAGCGGCTGTGCATCCGCAAACCGCCGTGGTGCAGGCGGGCTACCGCAACCGCTATGGTCACCCGGCGCCGATGGTAGTGCGGCGCTATGCAGACCTGGCCCAAAGCTATGCGCCGGATACCCCGCTGCAATGGCTGGACACGCCGCATTGCGGCGCCTTTTTATGGCAATCTTGGCAGCCTACAAACAGCCAGTGTGCGCGCAAAAGTTTGCAGCGCTACTGGCACCACAGCGCACCTTGAGATGCATTGGTCAGCGCTTTAATTTGGCGCTGTACCCGCTGGTATTTGCGCCTTTACCGCAAGTCCTAATTCAATCACCGACATCGCGTAGAAGCTACTCCAGTTGTAGCGGGTGACGACATAAAAATTGTCGGTCCCCACTACATAGCTGGCCGGCGCGTCATTACCGTTGACCAGCTCTATCAGTGCCAAAAGCCCTACGTGTTGCAGCGCTTGCGGGGGGAGGATGGCGCCGCGTTCGGCCATTTGCGCGGGGGACATGCTAGGCAGAATATCTCTTTCCAACAAAGCGGGCAGGTTCAGGCGCAGGCTATCGAGTTGCACCGGGTAGTGCGTAGGCATGCCCGCTTTCCAGCCAAAGGCGGCCAGGTAATTGGCGATCGATCCAATGGCGTCCTTGCTGTTATCAAACAGATCAACGCGGCCATCGGCATCAAAGTCCACTGCATATTTTTGCCAGCTCGACGGCATGAATTGCGCCATGCCCATAGCGCCGGCATAGCTTCCGCGCACCGCCAGTGGGTCGCGCCCAGTGGCTTGGCACCAGACCAGATAGCTTTCTAGTTCTTGCAAGAAATAGGCGGCGCGGGCCGGGGCTTTAGGGTGGCTGGCGGGGAAGTCAAAAGCCAGCGTGGCTAGCGCGTCCAGCACGCGGTATTTGCCCATGCGCCGACCGTAAATCGTTTCCACACCCAGGATGCCCACGATCACCGAAGCCGGCACGCCGGTTTCGCGTTCGGCGCGCTCCAGGGTCTTGGCATTGCGCAGCCAAAATTGCACACCGGCCTCGACGCGCACCGGGTCCACCATCCGGTCGCGATAGACCTGCCAGTTGCGCACGCCCGGGTCTTGCGCCGGGGTGACGGCGCGTACCACCTCGGGCAGCATGTGCGCCTGTGCCAGTGTGGCGCGCACCCAATCGCGATTTAGGGCGTTGTTTTGGGCAATGTTGTCTGCCGCCGCGCGCGTGGCTGGCTTATTGGCGTAGCTGGCAGCGGATGGTGCCGGTACCTTGGACGCCAGGCATTTGCGCTTCTTGGCTTTTTTGCCTGCTTTGTCTTTGGCGGCGCTTATTTTTGCGGCGCTGGGGTCTTTGCCCGCATTGGCGGGGCCGCAGTCGCGCTGCGCGGAGGGTGCGGCTTGTGACCGCGCTGCCAGCGCGGTCACGCTATACCCGCAGGCCAATGTGACCAGGGCCGCGAGCAGCATCCACAAAGCAGGATGGTGGCTACGCAAAAATGGTACGGGGCGGGGCGGACGGTGCATAAACGAGCTGCATTCTGTCTGATCGAGTGCGCTTGCTTGGCGCACCTTCTTTGCAGGCGGGTTTGTTGGGCTGGGTAGGCTCGCTGCTCCGAGCTAAGCGCCAAGCGGTACAAACCGGCGCTAGGGCGGCTATATCGCCCGCAGGCCCGCCACTAGAATCGCCGCCACCAGCGTAACCCAGCCTTTATGCACAAAACCGGTTATTTCACCCATCCCAGTTGCCGCCGGCACGAGATGGGTGCGGGCCACCCGGAATGCCCCGAGCGCTTGGACGCCATCCAGGATCGCTTGCTGGTCAGCGGCATGTTGGCGGTCTTGGAGTCGTACGAGGCCCCGGCCGCTGATCCGGAACAATTGGCGCTGGCGCATGGGCACGGTTACATAGATACCATAGACCGCATGCATCAAAACTTGGCCTTTGAGCATGCGCAAGCCGGGCGTGCCTATGCGGCCATCGATCCCGATACCAGCATGAACCCGCACAGTTGGCAGGCCGCATTGCATGCTGCAGGCGCGGCGATTGCAGCGACCGACGCGGTGATGGCTGGTGACCTAGAAAACGCGTTTTGCGCAGTGCGCCCGCCTGGCCATCACGCCTGCCGCGATCGTGCCATGGGTTTTTGCATTTTTAATAACGTGGCGATTGCCGCCCGCTACGCCTTGGAGCACCACGGTTTGCAGCGCGTGGCCATCGTGGACTTTGATGTGCACCATGGCAACGGCACCGAGGACATTGTCAGCAACGATCCACGCATTTTGATGGTGGGGTTTTTTCAGCATCCGCATTACCCCTACAGCGGCGCCGAAGGCCATGCCGACAATATATTGAATGTGCCCGTGCCGGCGTACACCAAGGGCGACGCGGTACGCGCGCTGGTGCAAAGCCAATGGTTGCCGCGCCTGCAGGCGTTTGCCCCGGAAATGGTTTTTATCAGCGCTGGTTTTGATGCCCACCGCGACGACGACCTGGGCCAGATGGGCTTGGTAGAGGCCGATTACGCCTGGATCACTCAGCAGCTCAAAGCCGTAGCGCGTACCCATGCCAAGGGGCGCATCGTCTCCAGCTTGGAGGGCGGATACAACCTGCGTGCCCTGGGCCGCAGCGTGGAAGCGCATTTGAGGGTGCTAGCGGATGTCTAGTGTTCCTCAGGCTACGGGCGGTTGCAATGCAAGCGAGGGCTTGTTTGTGCAAATGCACTTCGTGGTTCATGGTGGTATGCATCTATTTTTTATGGCTGAAAGAGGCGCTGTATGAGCATGGTGCGTATGTCCGCGCCGCCGCCGATTGAAGACCTGGGCGCGTGGCTGGAGGCCTTTACCCAACCTACGGTGGCCATTGAGCTGGCCGCGTTGGCCCTGAGTGCCGCCGTGGCCTGGGGTCTGGTGCGCGCACTGGCTGCCGCTATTGGTCGCGACCAACGTTCCGTTTGGTTTGGGCGCAAAGACATAGACGGCGTGCTGTTTCCCGCCATCTTGCTCTGCCTGGTTTTCGCAGCCCGCGCCGTTTTAGACCGCCAGCTCAATGTCGTGGTGTTGCAAGTGGCCATGCCGGTGTTGCTGGCGCTGGTGGTGATACGCACTGGCGTCAAGGTTTTGCAATTGGCGTTTTCGCAGGCGCGCTGGGTGCGGGCCTTTGAGCAGACGATTTCCTGGATGGTCTGGCTGGCGCTGGTTTTGTGGGTGAGTGGGCTGCTGCCGCTGGTGCTTAACGAGTTGGATCAAATCGGTTGGAAAGTAGGCGCATCCCGCCTGTCGTTGCGCAACATTATTGAAGGTCTGCTGACTGCCAGCGCGGTGCTGATCGTGACGCTGTGGATTTCGGCAGCGATTGAGTCGCGCCTTTTGCGCGAAGCCACCGGCGGCGAGTTGTCGGTGCGTAAAGCGATTAGCAATGCCACGCGCGTCACACTCTTGTTTTTGGGGTTGATTCTGGCCTTATCGGCCATTGGCATTGATCTGACGGCGCTATCGGTCTTGGGCGGCGCTTTGGGTGTGGGTATTGGTTTTGGCCTGCAAAAGCTGGCGGCCAATTACATCAGCGGCTTTTTGATTCTTACCGAACGCAGCCTGCGCATTGGCGATAACGTACGGGTGGATGACTTCGAGGGCATCATCACCCAAATCAATGCCCGTTACACCGTGGTGCGCGCCATTACTGGGCGCGAGGCAATCGTCCCCAATGAGATGCTGCTCATTAGCCGGGTAGAAAACCTATCACTGGCAGATACCAAAGTGGTGCAGACCTCTCGAATCCAGGTGGTTTATGAGACCGATATCGACCTGGCCATGCAAGTGCTGCAAGCAGCGGCGCAAGCCCAGCCAAGAGTCTTGCAGCACCCGGCGGCCAGCGTACAACTGTCGCAATTCACCACCGACGGTATCGAATTGACCGTGGTCTATTGGATTGCCGATATGGAAAACGGCCAGGGCAATTTGCGCTCGGACGTGAACCTGGCCATGTTGCGGGCCTTGCGCGAGCACGGCATCAGCATCGCCGCCACGGTGCGTGGCGCTCCGCCTAGCCCCAGCCCGTCGGCGCTTCCGCTCTAGGCGGCTACAAGGGAGTTGGCCTGGTCCGGCCACCATTTAGCGATGATTCAGCCCTGTCTTTGGCTGGACAATACACTTGTGTATAGTTACACTGCACTTTTAGCCTTTCAGCCTATGCACACCCCCTGGATCTCAAGCTACCCGCCCGGTGTGCCGGAGCAGATAGACGAGCACGCCTTGGGCACTTTGGCCGATTACCTAGAAGACGCGGTCAATCTCTATGCCGACCGCGACGCCTTTATCAGTGGTGCGACCGGCGTCAAACTCAGTTTTACCGAACTAGACACCCTGTCTTTACACGTCGCGGCTTATTTCCAATCGGTATTGCATTTGGCGCCGGGCAGCCGGGTGGCGCTGATGATGCCCAATGTGCTGCAATACCCGGTGTGCCTATTCGGCCTGCTGCGCGCAGGCTATGTGGTGGTCAACGTCAACCCGATGTATACCGGGCGCGAGTTGGAGCACCAGCTACGGGATTCAGGCGCGCTAGCCATCATCGTGGTCGATTTGTTTGCCCACACCTTGGCCAAAGTCATCGACAAGACGCTAGTGCAGCATGTGGTCGTTAGCGGCCTGGCCGACATGATGCCCTGGCACAAGCGCCATGTGGCGAACTTTGTGATTCGCCAGGTCAAAAATGCCGTGCCCGCGTATGAATTACCGATGGCAACCGACTTTCGGCGCATGCTGCGCCGGGGTGCGCAAGTTCCGTTTCGAAAACCCGATATCCAGTCCGACGACCTGGCCTTTTTGCAATACACCGGCGGTACCACCGGCGTAGCCAAAGGCGCCATGCTGAGCCACCGTAATATTTTGGCCAATGTGCAGCAAACCAAGGTCTGGTGCGCGCCCTTTGTGGAGCCGGGGCAGGACTTGATCAGCATGACCGCTATCCCGCTCTACCATGTGTTTGCGCTCGGCTCTTGCCTCGCGTTCACCGGTATGGGCGGCACCAATGTGCTGGTGTCCGACCCGCGCGATGTGGATGCTTTTGTCAAGCTGCTGATGCGCTACCGCGTCGTGTCTCTACCGGCGGTCAACACCTTGTTCAATAGTTTGCTGAATCACCCCGATATCCATAAAGTGGATTTCGGCAGCCTGCGCTTGTCGGTAGGCGGCGGCGCTGCCATACAGCGCTCGGTGGCGGAGCGTTGGCAAGCATTGACGAAAGCGCCTTTGGTGGAAGGCTATGGCCTGACCGAGTGCGCGCCCACGGTCACGGTCAATCCTTTTGACATCACCCAATTTAACGGCACCATTGGCTTGCCACTGCCTTCCACCGAAGTGTCTATTCGCGATGCGCAGGGGCGCACTTTGCCTGCGGGCGAGCCTGGCGAGTTGTGCGTGCGCGGACCCCAAGTGATGCAGGGTTATTGGCGCCGACCGCAAGACACAGCGGCGGTGATGACCGAAGATGGCTTTTTGCGCACCGGCGATGTAGCGGTGATGGATGAAAAAGGTTTCTTCAAAATTGTGGACCGCCTGAAAGACATGATTTTGGTCTCTGGCTTTAACGTCTATCCCAATGAAATCGAAGACGTGGTGATGCTGCACCCTGGT
>CANJXV010000091.1 GCA_947478935.1 Comamonadaceae bacterium | reverse complement strand
GAAAAGCTGGAGCAAGACATCCTGGACGCCGCCAAGCGCCTGTTCGCCCAGCGCGGCTATGGCGGTGTGTCTTTGGACCATATCGCCAAGGCAGTGGGTGCGTCCAAGCAAAACCTGCTGTACTACTTCCCTAGCAAAGAGGCGCTATACCGGCGCGTGCTGCACGGCGTGTTGGACGTGTGGCTTTTGTATATGGACGCCCTCAGCCAGCGCCCTGATGACCCGGAGCAGGCTTTGCGCGAGTACATCGCAGGCAAGCTGCGCTTTTCGCGCGAGCACCCAGACGATTCGCGCGTCTATGCCAATGAAGTGATATCCGGGGCGCCGATTTTTGCTGCCGAGATTGCCGAGCGGGTGATACCGGCGCTGCAAGCCGATGTGGCTATCTTCAACCGCTGGGCCGAACGTGGCCTATGCCGCCAAGTGGATGGCCGCCACCTGATGGTGCTGCTATGGGCCTCCACTCAGGTCTATGCCGACTGGAGCAGCCAGATCAGCCTCGTGATGGGCAAGAAAGAATTAGACGCCGCCGACTTCGAGGCGGCGGAGGCGCTGATTGTGGATATGGTGCTCAGAACGGTTTTGTTGCCTGGCGCACCTTAGTCAAAGTGCCTCAGGCCTTTTGAGCACCACTACATTGCGATCTCCCTTGCCCGACAAGCGGTTGAGTAGCAGCCGGTAAGTATCCACATCAAAGGCCAGCGCCTGGCGGGTTTGCATGGCAGCTTGCAGTTCTTCTTCGTCATGTGCGGTGGCTAGGTGGCACCATTGCTCGAACACATGGATGTCGGTGCGCCCACTGCGGGCGTCGTATTCGCGTATGCCTATGGGGCCGATAAATGGCCAGGTCTGTAGTTGCTCACCGGTCAAGGCCAGTTGCAGGCGCAGGCGGTGCACGCTGGGATTTTCGCGGCCCGCGCATACGCCTTTGCATTTGCCGATCTGGCTGGCAAAGCAGGCGCCTTTACCCGATTCCAAGCCCAGTCGTTGCGGACACAGGGCCTGGGTTTCGCACAGCGTGCGTAGCGCATCCAGCGCTTGGCGTTTGGAGCGGTAAGCGCCGTACAAGGTGCCGAAGGCGGCGGCGTCCATATCGTCCAGGCCCACCAGCGTGAGCAAGGGTTTGGCCTCGGGCGACTCGGCCAGCTGCCAAGCTTGCAGGCCGCGCGTGCGGCGCAGCTGCCGGTTGTGTATCGGTTGGCGCTCTTTGACCCAGCGCGACTCCAGCAATAGCGCGCCTAATTCGCCTGCGGTTTCCTGCCATTCAATACGCCGTATCTCTTGCAGTATGCGCATCTCACGCGCCTGGCGCGTAGAGGCCTGAAAGTGCGATAGCACGCGGGTGCGCATGTTGATGCTTTTGCCGATGTACAGCGGTATGCTGCCTTCGCCGTAAAACACATACACGCCGGGCCGGTCCGGCACATCGGCTATCGGCGTCTCTAATTGCGGCGGCACGCTGGCGCTGCCTTGCAGCAAGGAGGCTGCTTCGCGCTGCAGCACTTCGGCGCCCAGCTCGGCGCGCGCTACTTGTAAAAATCCCAGCACCAATTCCACATCACCCATGGCCCGGTGGCGCGCCAGGGTGTGCAGACCGTGGCGCTGCGAAATCGCATCCAGGCCATGGCCTTTGTGCGCCGGATACAGCTTGCGTGATAAGCGCACAGTGCATAGGGTTTTGACTTTGAAGGGTTTGTCCATGCGCTCCAGCGCATGCAGCACAAAGCCATGGTCAAAGCGCACGTTGTGCGCGACGAACACCGCCCCGTCCAGCAGTTCAAGCAAGCGGCTGGCGACGTCCTCAAAATAAGGAGCGTCTTGCACCATTGGATCGCTGATACCGGTCAGGCTTTGGATATAGGGCGGTATGCGCACACCGGGGTTGACCAGGCTACTCCAGCGCGCCACTTCCACGCCGTGCTCTACGCGTACGACCGCGATTTCGGTAATGCGGTCTTGCTGCGCATTGCCGCCGGTGGTTTCCAGGTCGATGACGACAAAACAGGGCAACATGTCGTGGGCTGTTTTCAGCAAAAAACCAGCGCTAGCCAGGCCGGTTCGTCAATGAAGTTGAGCGCGGCGTAAATACCAAAGCGATACACCCAGGCATGCAGCAGTTCTCGCCGTTCGGGCCAGGGCGCGGACTTAAACTGACGCAAAGCAAGCAGCGCCGCAGGCTGCGAACGTACTTGCATTAAATATCGAGCGTGTGAAAGCCGAACTGCCCCGCGCGCCTATCTGCAAAGAAATGCTCCAGCGTTTCTTTGACCGTGCGAAACGCAATTTCGTCCCAGGGAACATCGGCTTCGTCAAACAACATGGCCTCTTGGGTTTCCGTTCCCGGGTCAAATTCAGGGCTGAGCAAAGTGGCGCGGTAAAACATGTGCACTTGGCCTACGCGCGCCACGTTGATCAAGGAAAACAGCGCCTGCATTTCAAATTGTGCGCCCGCTTCCTCGACGGTCTCGCGGGCCGCGCCCTCGGCGGTGGTTTCGCCCAGTTCCATAAAGCCCGCAGGCAGCGTCCACTTGCCTTTGCGCGGCTCGATATTGCGTTTGCAAAGCAGCACTTTGTTGCCCCACAGCGGGATGGTGCCCACCACATTGAGCGGGTTGACGTAATGGATGGTTTGGCAGGTCGGGCAGACGGCGCGCGGCTTGGTGTCGCCGTCGTCGGGGATGCGGTTTTCTACCGCGCTGCCACATTGCCTGCAATGCTTGATCGGAGAGCCGTGCATGTGCGCGCTCTAAGCTGCCGTAGGCGCGGTGATGATCATGCGCAGATCGGACAAACCATCGACACTGCCGACCAGCACATCACCGGCTTGCACCGCGCCTACGCCTTCAGGCGTGCCGCTGTAAATCAGGTCGCCGGGTTGCAATGTCCAGCCGATAGAGAGTTGCTCAATGGTCTCGGCAATATTCCAGATCATTTTGCTGATCACGCTGTTTTGGCGCATCTGGCCGTTGACCTCAAGGGCAATACGCGCCTGCTTAATGTCTGGCACCTGCGATGCCGGGGTAATCGCGCCGATCGGCGCCGAGTATTCAAAGCCTTTGCCGATACACCAGGGACGACTTTGTTTTTTCATATCGTTTTGCAGGTCGCGGCGCGTCATGTCTAGGCCGACGGCGTAGCCAAAAATATGGCGGTGGGCATCGGCCGCTTTGATGTGGTGGCCGCCTAGGCCGATGGCTACGACCAGCTCAATTTCGTGGTGCAAATTGGCAGTGAGCGTGGGATAGGGCATTTGCGCGGTGGCGTCGGGCGCGCAATAAAGCACGGCATCGGCCGGCTTCATAAAGAAGAAGGGTGCTTCGCGACCCGTGCCGCCCATCTCTTTGGCATGCTCTTCGTAGTTGCGGCCCACACAGTAAATGCGATGGACCGGAAACAAGGCCGGTGAGTCCACCACGGGAACGCCGACGACGGCAGGGGGCGTGAAGCTGTAAATCATGATGCGGATTTCCTGGTTTAGTCGGATTGGGCAACGAGTTCGAAATGCTCTACATGCGGCGGCTCGGCGAAAAACGGCCCCACGATGGAGCGCCACTCGGTAAATGCGGGCGACTGGCGAAAGCCCACGGTGTGGTCTTCCAGCGTAGCCCAAAAAATTTGCAATACATAGCGCCCGGGCGTTTCCATGCTGCGGTTGACCTTGTAGCCATGAAACCCTTTGGCCTGCGCAATAACGCTGCCCGCGCCGCGTACGATGGCGGCTTCAAAGTCGGCGCTTTTACCGGGGTGGATGCGGATGTCGGCAATTTCAAGAATCATGGGTTGCTTCCGTGCGGTGAGATGGGTTCGCGTCTTGCGCCATAGTGAGGCTTGCCGATGTTAGCGGCGCAAGCGGCGGTTTATGCTTGGGCTATGCAAATTTCAGAGCCCGCAGCGTCCGCTCAGCCGCATCCAGACTGGCTGCTGCCCGATTGGCCGGTGCCGCCGTCGGTGCACGCGCTCTGTTCCACGCGCTCCGGGGGCGTGTCGCAAGCCCCGTATGACAGTATGAACCTGGGCGCCTATGTGGGCGATGCGCCGCAGGCGGTGGCACGCAATGTGCAGAGGCTGACGCAGGCGCTGGGTGCGCGGCCTGTGCTGCTTAAGCAGGTACACGGCACGCACTTGCTGGCGCTGGATACGCAAACCCCCGATTACCAAGAGGCCGACGGCAGCTACACCGGCCGACATGGCCTGGCCTGCACCGTGGGCATCGCCGATTGCCTGCCTATCTTGTTGTGCCATGTGGCCGATGGGCAGGCGACCCAGGTAGCCGCCTTGCATGCCGGCTGGCGCGGCCTGGCCGGATCCGCCAATGTCGCTTTGGAGCAGAACTTAGCTGCGAAAACTTTGGGCGAAAGGTCCCTCGTGTCCCGGGATAAAAATTTAGCGATGGTTGGCGTAGTCGAGGCCTTTTTTACGTCCCCGGCGGTGGCCGGGCGGCCTCCCGCGCAATGGCTCGCCTGGCTGGGGCCGTGCATAGGCCCGCAGGTATTTGAGGTAGGGCCCGAGGTGCGGGCGGCGTTTATGTCGTTTTCAGCCCAGGCAGCGCAGGCCTTCGCGCCCTTGGCTGGCGGCAAATTCTTGGCTGATCTGCCGCGGTTGGCGCGTCAGCGCCTTGCGGCCAGCGGCGTGCAGGCGGTGTTTGGTAATGACGGCAGCCCCACCTGGTGCACCGTAGGCAATCCTTCAAGATTCTTTTCGTACCGGCGGGACAAAGTCACCGGGCGCCAAGTCGCCAGTATTTGTCTGCTGTGAGGCGGCGCTTAGGCCGCCCATAGCTTGCGCGGGCCGTGGCACTGGTTCCGCCGTTGGTGCCGGTTCGGCCTGGGCCGCCAAATAAGCCTCTGCTTCCTCGGCTTCGCGCTCCAGACGCTGGCGACGCCGCGCCGGGGTGCCCATGAAATACAGTACCAAGCCTATGGGCATCAGCCCGTACAACACAAAGGTGAAAAAAGCTCCCAGCACCGTGCCCTGGCTGCTGGTGGCCTCGGCCACGGCCATCATTAACGCCACATACAACCAGGCAATAGGAACGATATACATATTTTTCGCTTAAAATGCTGCACCGCAGCAAAGATTGTCAGCCTGGCGAAGGCCAGCCCCCGGATAATCGGAAGCAAATACCACCAACGCAGCACCCTTCTGCGGATCAAGAGGACACAGCGTGGACAACCCGCAGTTTGATATCTGGTCGAAAACCGCCGCCCAATTCCAAGAGACTGTAAGCCAATCCTGGACCAAAGCACTGGCCAATTTCCAAAGCCTGGATCTGGGTGCGGCTATGTCGGCCATGGCACACCCTTCGACTCCACCGGCCATCCAGTTTTCTACGGACAAATTGCAGGCGGTGCAGCAACAGTACATGCAGGACGCGCAGGCCCTGATGACGCAGATGATGAGCACAGACGGCCTACAAACCCAGGATAAGCGCTTTGCTAACCCGGCCTGGCACCATAACCCGGTGGCCGCCCTCAGCGCTGCGGTCTATCTGCTCAATAGCCGCACCTTGATGGCCCTGACCGACGCAGTCGATGCCGATGAAAAAACCCGTAACCGCCTGCGCTTTGCCGTCGAGCAGGGCGTAGCCGCTGCCGCCCCCAGCAACTTTTTGGCGTTTAACGCCGAAGCTCAGCAAAAAGCCTTGGAAACCAAAGGTGAGAGCATCGCCAAAGGCATGCAAAACCTGTTGCACGATATGCGCCAAGGGCATGTATCCATGACGGATGAGAGCGTGTTTACTGTGGGCAAAAACGTGGCGACTACCGAAGGCGCGGTGGTGTATGAAAACGAACTCTTCCAGTTGATTGAATACAAGCCCCTGACGGCCAAGGTGTTTGAAAAGCCTTTCCTCATGGTTCCGCCCTGTATCAATAAATATTACATTTTGGACTTGCAGCCCGAGAACTCGGTCGTGCGCTACGCCGTCGCCCAAGGCCACCGCACCTTTGTGGTGAGCTGGCGCAACCCGGATGCGACTTTGGCGCACAAGACCTGGGACGACTACATCGAAGACGCGGTGATCCAAGCGATTGGCGTGACGCAAGACATCGTCGGCAAGCGCGGCACCGACCACAGCATCAACGCCCTGGGCTTTTGCGTAGGCGGCACCATGCTGACCACAGCACTGGCCGTGCTGGCGGCGCGCGGCGCGCATCCGGTGGCCAGCACCACGCTGTTGACCACGCTGCTGGACTTTACCGATACGGGCATTTTGGACGTGTTTATTGACGAGTCCTTCGTCCAATTTCGCGAACAGGAAATGGGCGATGGCGGTTTGATGAAAGGACAGGACCTGGCCTCCACCTTCAGCTTTTTGCGCCCCAACGACCTGGTATGGAATTACGTGGTGGGCAACTACCTCAAAGGCGAAACGCCCCCGCCTTTTGACCTTTTGTACTGGAATTCGGACGCGACCAATTTGCCCGGTCCCTATTACGCCTGGTACCTGCGCAACACCTACCTGGAAAACAAATTGGTGCAACCCGGTGCGACCACGGTTTGCGGCGAGCAGATCGACTTTGGTTTGCTCGACACGCCTTTCTATATTTATGGTTCGCGCGAAGACCACATCGTGCCTATCGACGGTGCTTATGCGTCGACACAAGCATTGCCGGGCAAAAAGCGTTTTGTCATGGGCGCGTCCGGCCATATCGCCGGCGTGATCAACCCGCCCGCTAAAAACAAGCGCAGCCACTGGATACGCGCCGACGGCAAACTGCCCGCCAGCCACGCGCAGTGGATGCAAGCGGCGGTCGAACACCCTGGCAGCTGGTGGACCGATTGGGCCCAATGGCTCAAGTCCCACGCAGGCAAGCAAGTGGCCGCGCCCAAAGCCTATGGCCGCGCCAAATACAAAGCCACTTTTGCAGCGCCCGGCACCTATGTACTGGCCAAGGCCTGAGCAGGGCCACGGCTTTTCACACACTATTCATTGAGTCGGTTTAACTTTTACTATTTGGAGACATAAAAAATGCAAGACATCGTTATCGTTGCTGCCACCCGCACGGCCGTCGGCAAATTTGGCGGAAGCCTGTCCAAAGTCGCCGCGCCTGAATTGGGTGCCGCAGTCATTCGCAACCTGCTGGAGCGCACCGGTCTGGCCGCTGACCAAGTGGGTGAAGTCATCATGGGCCAGGTGCTTGCCGCCGGCTCTGGCCAAAACCCAGCACGCCAGTCGCTGATGAAAAGCGGCCTGGCTAAAGAAACACCGGCTTTGACTATCAACGCTGTGTGCGGCTCCGGCCTCAAAGCCGTGATGCTGGCCGCGCAAGCCGTGGCCTGGGGCGACAGCGACATCGTCATCGCCGGTGGTCAGGAAAATATGAGCGCTTCGCCCCATGTGTTGATGGGTAGCCGCGACGGCCAGCGCATGGGTAACTGGAACATGGTGGACTCGATGATCGTTGATGGTCTGTGGGATGTGTACAACCAGTACCACATGGGCATCACCGCCGAGAACGTAGCCAAAGCGCACAGCATCAGCCGCGATATGCAAGACGCACTGGCCCTGGCTAGCCAACAAAAAGCCGCGGCAGCGCAAGACGCGGGCAAGTTTGTTGATGAAATCGTGCCCTTTAGCATCGCCCAGAAAAAAGGCGACCCGATTGTGTTTGCGGCCGATGAGTTCATCAACCGCAAGTCCAACGCCGAAGCGCTGGCCGGTCTGCGCCCCGCATTTGACAAAGCCGGTGGTGTGACTGCCGGTAATGCCTCGGGCATCAACGACGGCGCTGCGGCGGTGATGGTGATGACGGCGCAAAAAGCCGCTGCTTTGGGCCTGACGCCGCTGGGCCGTATCGCCAGCTTTGCCACCAGCGGCCTGGACCCGGCCATGATGGGCATGGGCCCGGTGCCCGCTTCGCAAAAAGCCCTGGCCCGCGCCGGTTGGAAAGCGCAAGACCTGGACTTGCTGGAAATCAATGAAGCCTTTGCCGCGCAGGCTTGTGCGGTCAATCAGCAAATGGGCTGGGATACCTCCAAGGTCAATGTCAACGGTGGCGCGATTGCCATCGGCCACCCGATTGGTGCGTCCGGTTGCCGCATTTTGGTGACCTTGCTGCATGAGATGGGCCGCCGTGGTGCCAAAAAAGGTATCGCTAGCCTGTGTATCGGCGGTGGCATGGGTGTTGCACTTACCATCGAACGTTAATGTGAAATTTGAGTTAGTTTTATCTATAAAAAGGAGACAGTCATGAGTCAGAAAGTTGCTTACGTTACGGGTGGTATGGGTGGTATTGGTACCGCCATTTGCCAACGCCTGCACAAAGAAGGTTTTAAAGTCATCGCCGGTTGCGGCCCCACGCGTGACCACGTAAAGTGGATAGGAGAGCAGGCTGCTCTGGGCTACACCTTTTACGCTTCGGTGGGCAATGTGGGTGATTGGGATTCCACCGTGGAAGCCTTCACCAAGTCCAAGGCCGAGCATGGCGTGATTGACGTACTGGTTAACAATGCCGGTATCACCCGCGACCGCATGTTCCTGAAAATGAGCCGCGAAGACTGGGATATGGTCATCGAAACCAACCTCAACTCTATGTTCAACGTGACCAAGCAAGTGGTTGCTGACATGGTGGAAAAAGGCTGGGGCCGCATCATCAATATCTCGTCGGTCAATGGCGAAAAAGGCCAGGCCGGCCAAACCAATTACTCAGCTGCCAAAGCCGGTATGCACGGTTTCTCTATGGCATTGGCGCAAGAGCTGGCCACCAAAGGCGTGACGGTGAACACCGTGAGCCCCGGCTACATCGGCACCGACATGGTCAAAGCCATCCGCGAAGACGTGCTGGCCAAGATCGTCGCCACCGTGCCGGTCAAACGCCTGGGCGAACCCAGCGAGATTGCTTCCATCATCGCCTGG